>RFPK01000040.1 GCA_009926195.1 Synechococcaceae bacterium WB4_1_0192
GCCCGTATCGCCGAGGCGCAGCTGTGGGTGGCGCAGCGGCTGCCGCTGGCGCTGATGAGGGAAAAAGCAGCCCAGAACTGGGGAATCACCAACATCAAAACGATCAGCCGCTACCTGGCCCTGGCGCGGCAGCGGTGGAGGCAGCGGTTGACGCAGCGGTGGCGGCTGCCCTGGCGGTTGGCTCTGCTCTGGCTGGCGCTGGTGGTGCTGCTCCATGGCGTCGGTTGGCAGCGCCTGCAGCTGGCCCGGCGGCCTGAGCCCGGCGGGGCCTGGCGTTCACTGCTGGTGTTGCAGCCGGCGATTCCCACCCGCCGCAAGTTCAACGCCGATCAACAGTTGCTGTTGCTGCAGCGCCTGCTGCGGGCCCAGGAGCAGGCGGCGCGGCTGGGCAGTGCGGCGCTGCTGCTGCCGGAGGGGGCCCTGGCCCTGGGGCAGCCGCTGCCGCAGCCAGCGGTGGTGCCGGTGCTCAGCGGTGGCTTCCGCCTGGAGGGAGAGCAGCTGCGCAGTGCTCTGCTGGCGTTTCCCGCCGGTGCCGTCGATCCTGCGGCTGTGCTCGACAAGCACCGGCTGGTGCCCCTGGGTGAATGGATCCCCGGCGCTGAACTCTTCCGCTGGGCCGGGCTCTCGGCGGTGGGGGGCGTCAGCCCCGGCGACCCCTCCAGGCTGCTCCGGCTGCCGGATGGGCCGATCGCCGTGGCGATCTGCTACGAGCTGGCCGATGGCCGCGGCCTGGCGGCCGCCAGCGGTGCCGGCGCCGAATGGCTGCTGGCCAGTGCCAACCTCGATCCCTATCCGGCGTTGTTGCAGCAGCAGTTCGCAGCCCTGGCGCAACTGCGGGCGATCGAGGCGGGCCGCTGGCTGGTGAGCAGCGCCAATACGGGGCCGAGCCTGGTGGTGGATGCCGCGGGGGCGGTGCGCGAGCTGGCGCCGTCCGGCCACGCCGTCACCCTGCCGGTCGCCCTGCAACCTCGTCGCGAGATCACCACCTACGCCCGCTGCGGCGATCTGGCCCTGCTGCTGCTGGCGGTAGCCGGCACCCTGGTCTCATGGCGATCCAGGGTGCGACAATCCTGAGACTTTCTTTCGATTCCTGTTGTTTCCTGTCATCCGGTTCCGGATCCCGTCGGTGGCCAGGCGCCGGGCGCGCCACTCGCTGGCGCTGCTCGCCCTGCCGCTGCTCGGCTCTCTGGCGCCGCTGACGGCTCACGCCGCCGTTGATCCAGGTCTGCCGGCGCTGGAGCAGCTGCGCCGCCTGGGCGTGGAGCTGGTGGAGCAGCAGGCCTGTGGTGGCCCCGGCCAGCTGGCCACCTACAACATGGGTCTCAATCAACTGTGCCTGAGCACGGCGCTGCGGGCCCAGCCGCAGCTGCGTGATCGCGTGCTCCATCACGAGCTGGTGCATGTGGTGCAGGACTGCCTTGATGGCCTCGACACCCCCACCTCCTTGACCCTGCATGAGGGGTTGCGCGGCACCGGCGCCTTCAGCGAGCGGCAGCTCGATGGTTTCTTCCTGCAGTACCTGCACGCCCAGGGGAACCTGCGCCATGTGGTGGCCACCACGGCGATGCTGCCCCAGGACAGCCGCCAACGGGAGGTGGAGGCCTACGCGCTCCAGAGCGATCCGCCGCTGGTGCTGCGGCTGCTCCAGACCCGCTGCCGGCCACTACCGCCTTGATCAGCTCCCCTGACCTGCTGCCCTGATTCGGTTGCTCAGGGCAGGTCGCGTCCCAGCAGCAGATCGCGCGCCCCGTTCACCAGTTGCATCGTGTCGTGCTGGCCGCCGCGATCAGGGTGGTGTTCCGCGGCGCAGCGCTTCCAGGCCTGGTTCACCTGGCTGCTCGTCAGCCGGCCGGAGAGCGGCAGGTGCAGTCGCTGTCGCGCCACGATCGCATCGAGATCGGGATGCTTGCCCATCGGTCCCCAGTCGCCCTTGCTGAGGGCCGGCGCCCGCTTCCGACCCCCCTTGCGTTTCGCGCTTCTGCCGCCGGCGGCGCCGCCGAATCCGCGTTGATCGTCCGCACTGGCGCTGGCTGCCCGCTTGCTGCGCTGCTCGCGTTGGCCAGTGGTGATCAGGGCGGCGTGTGGCTCGCGGGCGGTCTGGGGCATGGGGTTCCTCGTTCTGTCCAGCTTGCCGCCCGGTGAGGGGCACCGGCGCCGGCGCGGCTTCGCCACAAAAAAGGCTCCTTGCTGAGCAAGGAGCCAAAATGAATGGAGCCAAGGAGACTCGAACTCCTGACCCCCTGCATGCCATGCAGGTGCTCTACCAGCTGAGCTATGGCCCCGTTTGGATCGAATGGCTTGACCTGGCGCTGGTGTCCGGGTGTGGCCCGTGGGCCGTGCCGTTTCGATGCAGAAAGCTTACACCGCAGCGGGCCTGGCCTGGCGCCACACCGCCACCAGGCGCCCCTGAATCGTCACCTGATCGGCGTCCACCACGATCGCCTCGTAGGCCGGGTTGGCGGCCTCCAGGCGCACGCGATGGCCGCTGCGGTGGAAGTGCTTGAGGGTGGTGCCGCTGCCGGGCACCAGGGCGCTCACGATGGTGCCTTCGCGCAGCCGGGCCGGGTCCGGCACGGGCTCCATCAGCACCAGGTCGCCGTCGGCGATGTGGGCGTCGATCATCGAGTCGCCGTTCACGGTCAGGGCGAACAGGCCCCTGGTCTCCAGCACCGCCGCCAGGTCGAGGTGCTCCTGCACGTCGTCGAAGGTTTCCACCAGGCCGCCGGCCGCCACCGCGCCGAGCACCGGGATGCCGCCACTGATTCCACCGAGCAGCTGCAGGGTGCGGGCCTGGCCCTCCTGCCAGGTGATCCAGCCCTTCTGTTGCAGGTGCCGCAGCCGGCTCTGCACCGGTGCCGGCGAGCGCAGCCCCATCGCCTCCATCATCTGGCGGATCGAGGGGCTGTGGCGGTGCTGGCCGATGTATCCGGCCAGCCAGTCGTAGAGCTCCTGCTGCGCGCTGGTGAGGGGCTGCTGCGTGGAGGACAGGGGCACCGGCAATACAGATGAACCACTGCTTCCTGTTTTGCCAGAGCGCCGCCCGTTTGTCCAGGCCTGGCCTTCAGTTCAGTCCGCCGAGCAGGGCCGCCAGCAGGGCCTGCTGGGCATGCATCCGGTTCTCGGCCTGCTCGAAGATGCGGTTGCTGCTGCCCTCCATCGCCCTGGCGCTGATCTCCAGTCCGCGGTAGGCCGGCAGGCAGTGCAGCACGATCGCTCGCGCATCCGCCTCCGCCACCAGCTCCTCGTTCAGGCACCAGCCGCTGAAATCCCGCTCGCGGGCGCCCTTCTCCTCCTCCTGGCCCATCGAGGCCCAGACATCGGTGTAGAGGGCGTGGGCACCGCGAACGGTGTCCATCGGATCCTGCAGAACGCTGATCGTGCAGCGATCGCCGGCCAGGCGCCGTGCCTGCTCCAGCACCGCCGCGCTCGGCTGGTAGCCGGCCGGTCCGCCGACGCGCACGTTCACCCCCAGCAGGGCCCCGCAGATCATCAGCGAGTGGGCCACGTTGTTGCCATCACCCACGTAGGCCATCGTCAGCCCCTGCAGCCGCTCCAGCTCCAGCCGGCCGTCGGCGCCGCCGGCGAAGCACTCGGCCATCGTCAGGTAGTCGGCCAGGGCCTGGCAGGGGTGCTCCAGATCGGTGAGGGCGTTGATCACCGGGATCGAGGCCCAGTGGGCGTACTCCTCCAGTTCGCTCTGGGCGAAGGTGCGGATCGCCAGGGCATCGACGTAACGGCTGAGCACGCGGGCGGTGTCGGCCACCGGTTCACCGCGGCCCACCTGGCTCACCTGGGGGTTGAGGTCGATGGTCTGCCCGCCCAGCCGAGCCATCGCCACCGTGAAGCTGACGCGGGTGCGGGTCGAGGCCTTGCTGAAGATCAGGCCCAGACTGCGGCCTGCCAGGTCGATGCGGCGGCGGCCGTGCTTGAGGTCGGACGCCAGCAGCAGCAGCTGGGATGTCTGCTCGGCGCTGAGGTCAGCCGAGCAGAGAAAGTCCCGTCCCGCCAGCTCCGCCAGGGCGGGGGTGCCGCTGTGGGTGACCATCGAGCGATTTCAAAGACCCCTTATCCGCGATCAGGGGCCTTGCCGTCAAGGGGTGCTGAATCCAGCGAGAGCCCGCGCATGCAGCCATGACCAGAAGGAATCGCGCAGGCCGAGGGCTTTGTGCATCCCCTTGGCCAGGTCTCGGCGTCCCTCTGCCGTGGTGGCGAAATGGGCGGCAATGCGCTGCAGGGTCTGTTGATGGTCGTCGTCGACGCAGGTGTGCAGAGGGAAGAACACACAGTCGCGGGCCTGCAGCGTGTCCAGGAGGCCCACAGCCCGCTGCAGGTACTGATAGATGCTCTGAACGATCCCTTCAGTGCCCAGGCCGAGGGCGCCCACGGCTTCCGCCGCTGATCCGTGGCTGAGGATCCCCAGGAACTGTTCGCGCCAGCAGGTCACCTCGATATGTTCGTGATCAGGGGGCGTGGAGTGCGTCCCAACAGCTCTGCGGAAGCGCTCGAACAGTTCGGGATGGGGGATTCCAACAATCCAGTCGGGTTCGATGCCTTCCCGCTGCAGTGCTGCAAGTTCCCCAGCGCCGTATTGCCCTGATTCCTCGTTGAGGTTGTCAAGCAGTGCGCGGCGATGGTGTGGAGTGTCGAGGCGTGAGATGACGGCGGTGAGATAGCGGGGAAAGTGCGAGGAGTAGCCGTGGTAATGATGGGCAAAATCTTTCAGAGCAGACTTCTGGTCGGGCAGGGTGCCGTTGGCCAGAGCCAGTAGGTAAGGGTGGTGAACCGCTCTGTGGTTAAGGGCTTCGTCAGCCAGCCGTGCCACAAAAACGCTCGCCTCTGCGCAAGCATCGACTGTGTTGCTGGTGCAGCTCGGGGAGTGCTGTTGGGCCATGGAAGAAGACTTGTGGCTGTGCGGCGGTGCTCTCGGGTCGGCCTCGATCAGTCAACGTGAATGCCGGGTGCTTCGGCATCGCTGCCGTTGTTGAGCAATCGGGTTCTGGCGTCGTAGTTGCCAAGAACGGCTGAGGTCAGTCCGAAATCCGTGATCGCCAGCAGTATGAGCTCGTCTTTATCAGAGATGTTCTTGCTTTGATGTGTGATCCAGCGCGGTATGGAGGCAACGCTCCCGGGTTGGAGCCTGATTCGCTCTCTTCCGATCTGAAGTTCGCCATTGCCAGCGATTACGACGAAGATTGATTCATGGGCGTGCCGATGCTTTTCGTTGCTGGCAAGAGGGGCGATGCGCACCACGCGGGCGTCCATGGTCTGTAAACTTGAGAAGCCAAGCTTTTCAACCAGAAAGTCGATCCCCAGGGCCGTATTGCAATGGTGGTAATGGGTGGAGCTCGTCACGTCCGTGGCGTTGGTCGTGTCGAGTCCGTTCCATAGGCATTGGCGAGGGTCTATGGCGGTGTGGTTGCGGTCGCTCACTCCGGCGAGTAAGTGATGCAGGTCCATTCAGGGGCCGGAACAAGTGGATGTGAGCCGCGCCGCGATGCCCGTGCAGACAGGAAAAAGCGGGAACAAGACTGACGTCCTATTCCCGCATGAAGGCCCTGATTTTTCCGTAGTAAAGGCTACAAAGCGTTATGTCGTGAGCTGAGCCTCCTGCGGCATCACGCTGCTGGCCAGCAGGTTCTTCAGGTCGTCGCCCTCGATCACCTCCTTCTCCAGGATCTGCTGGGAGATGCTCTCCATCAGCTCGCGGTTGTGGTGCAGGATCGCCAGGGCGCGCTCGTGGGCGCGGTCCACCAGGGAGCGCACCTCCTTGTCGATCGCCTGGGCGGTGGCATCGCTGACGGAGCGGCGGGGGTTGTTGCCGCCGCCGAGGAAGCGGCTGCCGCCCTGCTTGTCGTAGGCCAGCGGGCCGAGGATCTCGCTCATGCCGTAGGTGCCGACCATCTGCTCGGCGATGTCGCTCCTCGGTGGGCAGCTGCAGGGTGTACCCCAGGGCGCTCATGCCGCGGGGCACGATCGAGATCTTGGCCACCTTGCTGCCACCGGGCATCAGGTGACCCACGATCGCGTGGCCCACCTCGTGATAGGCCACCACCTTCTTCTCATCGGGCTGCAGCACCCGGCTCTTCTTCTCCAGGCCGGCCACCACGCGCTCGATCGCCTCGTTCAGGTCGCCCTGCTCGACGGCGGTGCGCTTGGCGCGGGCCGCCAGCAGCGCCCCTTCGTTCACCAGGTTGGCCAGGTCGGCACCGGCGAAACCGCTGGTGGCCTGGGCGATGCGGTCGAGATCCACACCCGGAGCCAGCTTCACCTTGCGGGCGTAGATGTCGAGAATCGTCTTGCGGCCCGACAGGTCCGGGCGATCCACCAGCACCTGACGGTCGAAGCGGCCCGGGCGCAGCAGGGCGGCATCGAGGGTTTCCGGCTGATTGGTGGCCGCCAGCACGATCACCGGCTTGTCCTTGGCCGCGAAGCCATCCATCTCGGTGAGCAGCTGGTTGAGGGTCTGCTCGCGCTCGTCGTTGCCGCCGACCACGCCCATCGAGCCGGCGCGGCTCTTGCCGATCGCATCGAGTTCGTCGATGAAGATGATGCAGGGTGCCTTCTTCTTGGCCTCTTCAAACAGGTCGCGCACGCGGGCGGCACCGGCACCCACGAACAGCTCCACGAATTCCGAGCCGCTGATGATGAAGAAGGGCACGCCCGCTTCACCGGCCACCGCCTTGGAGAGCAGCGTCTTGCCGGTGCCGGGAGGGCCTACCAGCAGCACGCCCTTGGGGATGCGGGCGCCGATGGCGGCATAGCGCTCGGGTGTCTTCAGGAAATCAACGATCTCGGTGAGCTCCTGCTTGGCCTCATCCACACCGGCCACATCGGCGAAGGTGACCCGCGATTCCTCATCGGGCACGTAAACCTTGGCCTTGCTCTTGGTGAAGCTCAGCGCCCCCTGGGCGCCGCCCATCGAGCGGCGGGCGAAGAACTGCAGCACCAGGATGAAGATCAGCGGCGGCACGATCCAGCTCAGCGCCGTGGTGATGAAGCTCGGCTTCTGCGGCGGTGCAGCGGCGAACTCCACGCCGTGCTCCTCGAGCCGCTTCGGCAGGTCCATGTCGAAGATCGGCGTGGTGGCCAGCACCGTGGGGGCGCCTTCGGCCGGCGGCTCCTTGAGCTCGTAGCGGATCTGCTCCTGGGTGATGTAGGCGCGGCGCACGTTGCCGTCGTCCACCTGGCTCACGAACAGGGAGTAAGGCACGCGCGGCACCTGCTGCATGCCCTGGTTCGGCAGGAAGCTGCTGAACAGCAGCAGAACGCCGAAGCCGATCAGCACAAGGTTGATGATGCCGAAGCGCCGGTTCGGGGGGGTGTCGTCCTGGCGAATGGCCATGCGGCAGCTGCGCGAAGGGCCCCAAACTAGAAGCCCTCCCCGAGCGCGCGGGGGTGAGAACCGAACGGGACGGCTTCGGAACCCTGCATGTGTGGCCGCTACTCGCTCACCACCCGCCTCGATCAGCTGCTGCCGCGGCTCGGCGGTGCGCTGCCGGATGGCCTGGCTGCTCACTACGGGGCCCAGCCGTTGATTCGCCCTGGCGATCCGGTGCTGGCCCTGCGCCAGGAGCATGGTCGCAGCGGTGCGGCGCTGCTGCTCTGGGGGCTGCTGCCGGACTGGAGCCGGGATCCGCTGCGGGGGCCCCGTCCCTTCAATGCCCGCAGCGAAAGCGTGGCCGAGAAGGCCAGCTTCCGCGGTGCCTGGCGCCATCGCCGCTGCCTGTTGCCGGCCGATGGCTTCTGGGAGAAGGGTCGGTTGATCCGTCGCCGTGATCGAGCCCCCTTCTGGCTGGCGGGGCTCTGGGAGCGCTGGATCGGCCCGGATGGCAGCGAGGTGGAGAGCTGCTGCGTGCTCACCACCGCCGCCAATGCGCTGATCCGGCCCCTGCACGACCGCATGCCGGTCATCCTTGCCGATGGCCTCGAAGAGCCATGGATGGCCCCCGCTGACGGCCCCGGGTGCCGCGCCGATCACAATGGGGGCGCGGCATCAGAGCGGCCTTGAATCAAGCCATGGCGCTGCGGCGGCGGCACCTCTGCTACGTGCGCCTGCTTGGGCTGTGCGTGCTGCTGATGATCGGCTTTGCCCTGCCCGGCCGCTGGAGCCGGATCACGGCGATCGGCTACAACTTGTTGCCGCTGGTGATGATCCGCGGCCTGAGCGAGCCGCTGGGCATCGTGATCTTCGGTGTCTGGGATCGCCCGCTCTATCGGTTGCTGGGCCTGGCGGCCCTGCTCTCGGGCCTGAGCTGGTATCTCACGCCCCTCTCGTATCGATCCACCGGTGTGCTGTTGCTGTTGCTCTGGACCCTGTTCGTGGGCTGGAGCACCGTGCGGCTCGTGATGGGGCTCGCCTACGAGCGTCGGGTGAACGCCCGGGTGCTGATGGGTGCGTTCGCCGGCTACCTGCTGATCGGCCTGACGGCCGGCCTGCTGTTCAGCGCGATCGAATCGATCCACAGTGGCAGCTTCAGCAGCTTTCATGCGGCCTCCAGCCGCCACATCCCCCTGTCCGATCTGATCGGCGCCTCGGCCAATCAGCCGGTGTGGCAGCTCAACTTCATGCGGCTGAACTACTTCGCCTTCGTCAGCCTCACCACCGTTGGTTTCGGTGATATCGCGCCGCTCACGCCCCAGGCCCAGATGGCGAGCGTGGCGATCTCCGTGATCGGTACCCTTTATCTGGCGGTGGTCATGGGGCTGTTGATCAGCCGCACAACGGTGCAGGTTGAGGAGTCACCAGCAGATCCGATCCACCGCGGCCTCCCGCGCCACAGCTCCGGCGATGGCGACCACAGACGCTGAACGCCTGCCCTCGGCCGGTCTCGTCGTTCAGGGTTCCGAGCCGGCCTGCAGCCGCCAGAGCAGGTCAGGACCAAGCCGCTGCAGCTGCGGCCCCTGCCATGGCATCGCCGCGTTCACATCCACCAGCCCCAGATCGCCCAGTGGTGTGCGGGCGGCCAGGCCTCCGAGCAGCTTCGGGGCGATCACCGCCGCCAGCTGCTGCACACAGCCCTCGCGCAGGGCACTGGCCGCCAGTTCCGGGCCGCATTCCCAGAGCACCTGATTGCAGCCGCGCAGCGCCAGGGCCTCCAGCAGCGCCTTCGGTTCGCAGCGCTCCAGCTGCAGCCGTTCCACTCCAAGCCCATCCAGGTGTGCACAGACCGCGGCTGAGGCTTCCGGGCCGTGGGCCACCAGGGTTGGGGCGCTGCGTTGATCCCAGAGTGGGGTCGGTCATCGCCACCACCACCCGGGCCACGCCGGCGCGGATCAGCGCCTCGCTGCAGGGGGGGGTGCGGCCGTGGTGGCAGCACGGTTCAAGCGTCACCACCACGGTGCCACCCCGGGCCCGCTCACCGGCCTGGGCCAGGGCGTGCACCTCGGCATGGGGCGTGCCGGCTCTGGCGTGGAAGCCCTCGCCCACCAGCTGGCCGGCTGGATCGAGCACGACCGCTCCCACCAGGGGGTTGGGGCTGGTGCGTCCAGTCCCGAGGGCCGCCAGCTGCAGGGCGCGCCGCATCCACGGCAGCCAGGGGCTGGTGGTCGTCGCCGAGGCCTGGGCTGGAAGGGAAGACAGGGAGACCATCGGTCGGATTCGGATTCCCATGCTGTCGCTGCCACGGCCACGGCGTTTCCGTTCAACTGCCGGCGGCTTCGACCCAGCTGGGCAGGCTGCGCCATTCGGCCACCACATACGGTGGCACCGGCAGCTCCACGAACACACCCGGAAGTTCCAGCCGCAGCGGCCGGTTCTGGCGCAGCTCGCTGAGCAGTGGGTTGAGGGCGAATTCGGCAGCGACATCACCACCGCCAATCCGAAACTGGCGGCTGACGGTCGCGATGCCGGCGCTCGACGGGGTGAAGCCGGCGCCCGAGTCCGGTGACGCTAGGCTCGAGGTGAAGCTGGGTGACGAGGTGATCATCTCGGAAAAGGTTCACTTCTACCCGCGCGACCCGGGACGGATCTGGTTCGCGGCGAACCCGATCGGCGGGGCCGCCTGCGGACCCGTGTTGCGCGGATGGATCCGGAGTGCGCCGGACGGCCGCGAATACCGCGGCACACCGTCGGTGGGGTATGCGTGGACGCAGCGCCTGAGCCGCAACACCGGGTTGGCGCTCGTATGGGTGCGAAGATCCCCCGGCGAGGCCGCCTGGCTCGCCGTTTTCTCGCTGGGCCTGGCGGCGGCGGGGGCGTTCGCCGCGGGCCGCGGGTGGTTCTCCCGGGCGGCCGCACGACGCGGCTGGCGCCACCGCTGGTTCCTGGGAACGTCGGCGATCCTCACCCTGGGCTTCGCCTGGGTGGTGACGCTGGGAAGCTTCCGGCTGAACGAGCGGGAGATCTTCGGCAATTTCTACGACTACCAGGCCGCGAGCTTCCTGCAGGGCCGGCTCGACGTTCCGGAGGAGGCCATCGGCGGCGAAGCGTTCGAGGCGAAAGGGAAACTGTACGGCTACTTCGGCCCCACGCCGGCGCTCCTGCGGCTGCCGTTCGTCGCGACCGGGCTGGCGTTCGGCAACCTGAGCCGCGCCGCGATGCTGCTGTACTTCGGGATCACGCTCGCCGGCGCCTACCTGCTGCTGCGCGAGGCGCGGCGCTTCACCGGCGACGACGAGGACGATCCGGTGCCGCCGCGCGCGGCCACGGTCATTCTGCTCACCGCCGCCGGCTGGGGCAGCACGGTGCTGTTCCTCGCCAGCCGCGGCCTGATCTTCCACGAGGCGATCCTCGGCGGCATCGCTTTCGCGACGGCCTCGTGTTTTTGCAGCGTGCGGCACCTGCGCCTGCCGGAATCACGCTGGTGGATCGGGGCGCTGGTCGCGGGCGTCCTCTCGATCCACACGCGGCCGACGACGGGCCTGTTCGCGCTGACGCTCCTCGGCTGCGTGGCGGTGCTGCTGAGCGTGTTGCGCAGCACCGGCAAGCGAGGCGTCTTCGCGTTCTACGCGGGCACCGTGCTGGTGCTGTTCGCCACGGGCGCGGCCGACCTCGCCTTCCGCCAACCGATCACCCCGGGCAGCGACGACGCGTACACCACCTGGCTCACGCCACTGAACCCGTTCCTCACGCTGCGCAGCGCGCTCGACTCGAACGCGTACCGACCGTGGTCGCTCGGCGTGGACGACGCGTCGTGGATGACGCGCGCGTGGTTCGGTCATCCGTTGGCGTGCATGGTGGGCGGGTCGCTGCTCGCGTCGACGATGCTGCTTGGCGTGGCGA
>RFPK01000391.1 GCA_009926195.1 Synechococcaceae bacterium WB4_1_0192
AGCTGGCCGAGCAGCACCATCACCGCGCGAAAGATGGTGGTCTACCGGGCCCGGGGCGGCGCCTCTTCCGCTGATGAACTGGTGGCCTGCATCGACAACGGCGTCAACGTCAGCAGCTCCGGCAACACGCTTAGCGTCGCCGCCAGCACCTGGGAGATCCCGCTACCGGCGCCGGTCTGATGGCTGCATTCCCTGCGATCGAGCCGCTCAACAGGGACTACGACCTGGGCGCCCACATCACCTCATCAGCCGATGGCCAGAACGGCGACGCGGTGTTCTTCCTGCACTCGATCCTGGCCACTGACATCGGGATCAACCTGGCCTTCCGGGCGCTCACCAGCAGCCAGGCCCAGCAGATCCGCGATCACTACTCAGGCCAGCGCGGCACGGTCCGCAGCTTCCCGATCCCGGCCGAGCTGTGGCGCACACACGCAGACCTCTACGACGTGGCGACGCCTGGCACCGAGTGGCGTTATGCCGGCCCGCTAGAAGAGCAGCGACTGGATGGTGGCCTGTTCGATGTGACCGTCTCCCTCGTCTCCGCGATCCCATGAATCCCTCGCCGATCACGCTCGATCAGCTGTTCAGGTTCTACCGGGGCCTACCGCATCAGCGCGCGGCAATCACAGAACTGGAGGAGGACATCCGGACCAATGGCTACACCGCAGCGATGCGGCGCGATCGGCCGTGGTTTGCTGCCTGGAGCCAAGACGGCAAGCAGTCTGAGCCGGCGCCACGCAAGGCCAGCAACCCACTGCCTGGGTTCCCCTGGTTCCCGCAGCTCGACAACGGCCCCGAAGGCTGGCGCCAGTGCCAGACGTCCTCGATCGCGATGTGCCTGGCCTACCTGCAGGTGCCCGGCATCCGCGATGACCTCGACTACCTGAAGGTGGTGCAACGCTTTGGGGATACCACCAGCCAGGCCACGCATCAGCAGGCCCTGGCCAGCTTGGGTGTGCGGGCTCGCTTCATCACCAGCTGCTCTGCCATACAACTGAGGGCTGAGATCCGTGGTGGCCTGCCCGCTGCGATCGGGATCCTGCACCATGGGCCCGCATCAGCACCCACCGGCGGCGGCCACTGGATCGCGGTGCATGGGTTCACCTCTGACGCCTGGATCGTGAACGATCCCTATGGTGAGCTCGACCTGGCGGGCGGTGGCTGGGTTCGACGCGGCGGCGATGCAGGTCGGAACCAGCGCTACAGCTTCCGCAACCTGAACCCACGCTGGCTGGTCGAAGGGCCAGAGTCCGGCTGGGCCTGGCTGTTCAGCTGAGCGGCGCGGGCCGGCCCTGGCTGATCCGCAGATCGCGGTAACGCGCCATCAGCCGGGCGCCATTGCGATCCTCCAGGCAGGTGCCGCGGCTGCAGATCCGCCAGCACGCCGAGCCGGCAGCATCGATCACCACCT
>RFPK01000392.1 GCA_009926195.1 Synechococcaceae bacterium WB4_1_0192
CGTGCTGATCGAAGCGCTGTAGACGGTAGTGGCCGTTCGAGAGCCACATGCCGGTGCTGAAGACGGCCAGCATCCCGCCCCCGCCGAGCCATTGCCCCAGTCCGTAGGCCACGAAGGCCAGGGCAATGCTGACCAGCAGCAGATGGGATTCCGAGCGGACCAGGCGGTCGATCACCGCTGGTGCCAGCCCCCCCACCACGGCACCGCTCAGCAGCCCGGCCAGGACGAAACGACCGATCAGCACCAGCTCCATCGGCATCGCCACGGCCAGCTCCGCATGCAGATCGAGGTGGTTGCCGTGGCTCTGGATCTGGACCATGCCGGCGATGCAGCCGAAGCTCAGCAGGGCCAGCAGGGTGCTGGTCGCCGCCTCGAACTGCAGCAGGTGCGTCAGCCGCCCGCTGACCGCCTGGCGCAGACCCTTGAGCAGGTCTTCCAGGGCATGGCCATCCAGCGCGGTGAGACAGCTGGCCGCCAGCCAGGCCACGGCCACGGGGATGCCGCCGTCGCCCGGGCGCAGGCCGGCGGCCAGGGGTCCGGGCAGCAGGAGCAGCATCACGCCGGTGATGCCGAGGGTGATCAGCGCCCCCAGGATCGCCAGCCGCAGGGCGGCCCCGACGCTGCCCCGGATCCGCCGCAGGTCCGTTCCCAGGCCCGCGTAGAGGAACAGCAGCGCCATGCTGACCTTATCCACGGTCTCCACATGCTCCAGGCCGATGTGGTGCCTGCCATCGAGCAGGTTGTGGAGGCCCAGGCCCAGCAGCAGCACGGCCGCTGAGGCGGGCAGGCGCAACCGCTCCGCCAGGCGATCCAGCGCCAGGGCCAGCAGATAGATCAGCCCCAGCACCAGGAAGAACCCGCGCGGCAGCACGGTGCCCGTTGCATGCGCCTGGGCCAGCACCGACAGCAGCGGCATCGAGAGCCTTGGGGGATGCGTCCATCCTGTCGGGCCTCGCGGCGTCGTGCCTCAGCCCCCCGCCTGCTTCGGCCGGTAGCCGGCCTTCTCCAGGGCTGCCAGCGCCGGCGCCACCTGGTCGCCCTGCAGTTCGATCACGCCGTCCTTCACCGTGCCGCCGGTGCCGGCGGCGGCCTTGAGCTGCTTGAGCAGGGCCCTGAGCTCGGCCTCAGGCGCCTCCAGGCCGGTGATCGCCGTCACCAGCTTGCCGCCCTTGCCGGCCTTGGTGCGCTGCACCCGCACCCGCTGCTGGGTCCTGGCGGTGGGTTCGGCCGCCGGACCGCTCGGGCGCTCCAGGCTGGCGCCACTGCTGAACTCCTGCCAGCCTCCTTTCTTGGCCATCGCCTGCACGGGTCCTGTCGCTGGGGGCGATTCTGGGTGGCCCCGGTTGCCCCGACCAGGAGGCCGTCATGCTCAGTCCCCGGTCTCGTCGGCGCTTCGCCCTGCCGCTGGT
>RFPK01000393.1 GCA_009926195.1 Synechococcaceae bacterium WB4_1_0192
TGGCGGGAGGGGCTGACCGTCGGCGCCGAGGCGTCCGGAACCATCCGAACCATCACCGGCCATCCCCACCGCTGGACGGCGCCCCCAGCGCAGCGTGAGGCGGCCACTGCATTCCTGCGAGGAGAGGGCTCCACCGCGGCAGGCGGCCCGCAGGGCCTCCCGGTCGCGCACCTGCGGCATGCCGCCGCGAATGGCTGCACGCTCAGCCTCGGTGACCACCCCTTGCCGCACCAGTGCATCCAGGGATTGATCAAACCGCTGGGGTGATGGAGCGGCAGGGGGCTGGACGGTAGCGGAGGGCAGGACGGGATCCGCCACCTGCGCCGGCGGCAGGCTCGGCTCAGCTGGTGCATCCTGCTGGAGCTGGGCCCAGGCCAGGCCACCGCCCAGCAGACAGGCCGCCGCCGGCAGCACGCTCAGCAGAGAACAGCGAGGCAGCACGGGCCGCGATGAGCGGAAGGCGATCCAGTCTAGAAATCCCGCCGCAGCTCGACCAGCTGCCCCTCGCGGCGCAGCCGCAGGGCCCCATCGACGGTCAGACCGGCCACCTGCCAGAGCTGGCCCTGGTGGGGTTGGGGCTGATCGCACCAGAGCCTGGCCTCGGCCTGACGGCGGACCAGCTCCGGCTGCGCCGAAGCGGCCACGGCCCAGTCGAGACCACGCAGCACCAGAGCCGCCAGCCGGTCGGGCCGGGCGCACGGATGAGACGCCAGGCCCTGCCGTGGCGTGCGCGCCAGGGCCTGGCGCAGGGCGATGGCGCCCGGCGGCACACGGTTGAGCCCGTTGATACCCACGCCGACCCTGCAACCCAGCAGGCGTCCACCGCGCCAGCGCAAGCGCGGCAGGATGCCGGCCAGCTTGCGGCCATCGAGCAACAGATCGTTCGGCCACTTGATCTGCGGGCGCAGGCCCAGACCTTCCAGCTGCAGGGCCAGCCCGAGACTCACGGCCAGGGCAGGGGCCGCCATTCCCTGGCCATGGCCAAGGCTGTCGCCGCCACACCCGGCCGGATCGTGCCAGGGCAGGGCCGCGCTCAGCCAGATCCCACCAGCGGGCGACTGCCAGAACCGCCCCTGCTGGCCATGGCCGCGGGTCTGGCGGCGGGCGATCAGCGCCAAGGGCGCACGGGCACCGGCGGCCAGACGTCGATCGAGCTCGGTTTCGGTGCTGGCGCAGAGCGGCAGCCAGAGCAACCGCCAGGGCAGGGGAGACGGTGGTTGAGGACCAACCCAGCGCTGCCGGCGGGCAACGGCGATGGCGGCGGCGCTCACAGCTGCGCCAACCAGCGACCGATGCGTTCAGCACCGGCCTCCAAGGGCTCCAGCGGATGCACCAGGGCCAGCCGGACCGAACCCTCACCGGCGGCCCCGAAGCCGTTGC
>RFPK01000394.1 GCA_009926195.1 Synechococcaceae bacterium WB4_1_0192
TCGTGGCGGTGGCGGTGGCGACCGTGGCAGTCGCAGCGGCGGTCCGTCCGGGCCCGGGGGCGGCAACCAGCCGTTTCAGTTCAACATCGCCACCATCGCGGTGCTGGCGGGCGTGTTGATCGTGGGCATCGGTATCGGCACCGGCCTCTCCAGCACCACCCAGGGGGACCAGGGCAACATCGCCAGCTCCCAGCAGCTGGACATGGCCGTGCCCGATCCCGAGTTCTGCCGCCAGTGGGGGGCCAGCGCCTTCGTGATGGACATCGAGCTGTACACCACGATGAACCCCAGCTCAAGCTTCGTGACCCAGCCCGCCCTCAAGCCCGGCTGCGTGATCCGGCGTGAGAACTGGAGCGTGCTGCAGAAGGAGGGGGCGGTCACCGCCGAGCAGATGCGCCAGTGCAAGCAGCGCATGAACACCTTCGCCTACATCGGCTCGGTCAAGGACAAGCCGGTGGTGCGCTGCGTCTACCAGACCGACATCAGCGAGAACAAGTTCCTCACCAAAGGGGTGGCTGACGACACCGTGGGGGTGACGCCGGAAGCGGATCAGTTCTGATCGGGGATCGGATCCACGACCTGGCCCGCCTGACAACGGCAACGGCCCAGACGGTCAACGTCCCCCCGGAGCGCAAGCGCTCCCGTCAGACCGGTGCCGCTTCCTCGGCACCGGCGCAATACCGGGCTGGATGGGTGATCAGCTTGAGCTGGCGGCGCACAGCGAGATCGGCCAGGGCAGGGCGGTGCAGGCTGCCGGCGGCCAGCTCCCGCTCGATCGACACCACCGGCAGGAAGGCCGCCCCCAGGCCGCTCTGGACCGCGTTCTTGATCGCCTCGAAGGAGTTGAGCTCCATCTCGATCTTGAGGCGGGACACATCCAGGCCGGAGCGGGCCAGCAGCTGGTCCACCATCTTGCGGGTGGTGGACTGGGCATCGAGGCAGACGAACCCGAGGCGGTAGAGATCGTCCTTGCTCAGCTCCGGCAGGCGTGCCAGCGGATGCTTGACCGGCAGCACCAGGGCCAGCTCATCACTGGCGTAAGGCACCACCTGCAGCAGCTCATTGAGATCGGCGGGCAGCTCGCCGCCGATGATCGCCAGGTCGATCTGCCCGTTGGCCACGCTCCAGCCGGTGCGGCGGGTGCTGTGCACCTGCAGCTGAACGGCCACATCCGGATACTTCTGCCGGAACAGGCCGATCATGCGCGGCATCAGGTAGGTGCCGGTGGTCTGGCTGGCGCCGACGATCAGCGAGCCGCCGCGCAGGTTGTGCAGGTCATCGAGGGCGCGGCAGGCCTCCTGGCACTGGCTGAGGATGCGGTCGCAGTAGCTCAGCAGCAGGTGCCCTGCCTCCGTGAGCTGGGCCTTTCGGCCTCCG
>RFPK01000395.1 GCA_009926195.1 Synechococcaceae bacterium WB4_1_0192
GTGCGCGAACCGGGGCAGCACGGGTGGTGTGATCGCCAGCACCCAGGGTCCGCACGGCCCGGATCGCGGCCTGGTTGATGCCGAGCCATGTCAGTGCCCGCAGGCCCTCTCACCCTCTCGATGCAGAAACTGCATAACGTTTGATGGGGGTCTCAGGGCCCGGCCGCTCTACGCCAGCATTGGCGGTAGATCACACCTCAGCATGATCTTCCTGCCGCCGACGACTGTCTTCCCGCGTGATCCAGAGCTGCTGAGACAGGAGGATCTCAAGAGCACCTATCTGGAGCTGCGCAGCTGCTACAAGAGCGCGATGATCAGCCGCGGGCAGTATCGCCGCCGAGCGAACAAGGCCCGGGAAGAGACCAACGTGCTCCGCCAGAACCTGCTGGATCTGGCCGCACGGGAGGCTTCCGTGCGCACGGACATCTATCAGATGCTGGAGATCGTGACCGCCATTGCCGGTGATCTGGAAGATGCCGGCGATGACATCGTGACTGAATTCGGTCGCTACAAACTGGGCCGCAACACCGCCCGGGGCGGTTCGTTGATTGGCGGCCTGGTGCAGGCGGTGATCCGCTTCATCAACCGCTGGAGCCGCACCAAGGAGCGGGTGGTGCAGCTGGATCAGAAACGGCAGGCATTGATCGAGAAGACCAGGGACCTGCCGCCCCTTCCCCTGTCCATCAGCAACGCCACCGAACCAGCGCAGGACCTGGTGATCACCGCCCGGGAGGTAACGGCCGATGGGACAACTCACTGACACCCTGCGGGCCACGCTGCGGGATCTGGCCCAATCCGACGCCAGGCTCTACCGGGGCCTGCAGCAGGAGCTCGGTGAGCTGCAGCCCACCACTGAGCCAGCCGCTCCGCAGCTGACGGGTGAAACCCCGGCCAGCCGCGAGGAGCTGGATGCTCTCTCGGGCAAGGTGTTGTGGGAGCTGTGTAAACAGCGCGGCATCAAGGGTCTCAGCAACGGCCCCAAGGCCAGGCAGATCGAGGCCCTGCTCCATCACCTCGATGGCCCTCCCCTGCGCAGCGCCCTGCCCAGCAAGGCCGACAAGGGCGCTCCCGGCACAACCAAGGCCACGGGGCAGACCAGGGCCAGGCCCGGTGCCGACGACCTGCAGGCCATGGCCCAGCGCCTCGATCGCCTGGAGCAGCTGGTGCTGCTGATCGCTCAACAGGTGGGTGTGCCGCCTGAGGCGATCGCGCAGCTGCTGGTGCCGACTGCTCCGCCCACCTGAAGCCGCGCAGGGACAGACAGGCTGGAGGCTCTATATTCGCTATTCGCGAATGCCGAATGGCATAGGGCGACCGTGGCCCGCTCACCCTCCAATCCCCAGCTCGTCCT
>RFPK01000396.1 GCA_009926195.1 Synechococcaceae bacterium WB4_1_0192
GCCTTGGTGGATGCAGCCCTGGTGGCACTCTTGCCAGCCGCTGTCCTGGTACCGGCCGCCGCCTTTCGGCCCTTGCCCTTGCTGCTGGCGGCCTTGGCGGCCAGCAGCTCCACCGCCTGCTCCAGGGTGATCGTGTCGGCGGTGGTGCCTTCCGGCAGGGAGGCATTGACCTTGCCCTGCTTCACGTAGAGGCCGTAGGGGCCGTCAAACAGCTGAATCGCCTCGTCGGCCCCCTCCGGAGTGCCGATGTCCTTGAGGGCGGTGCGACCACCGCGGCCCCGCTTGGGCTGGGCAAGCAGCTCCAGGGCACGGCTCAGGCCAACCACCAGCACATCGTCCTCAGCCTTGAGCGAGCGGTAGTCCTTCTCCCCCTTGCCCTTGTGGTGAACCACGTAGGGCCCGAACCGCCCCAGACCCGCCTCAACCCGACCACCGTCGGGATGCTCACCGAGCTGGCGCGGCAGCCGCAGCAGGCCAAGGGCGTCCTCAAGGCTGAGATCCTCGGGCTTGACACCCTTCGGCAGCGAGGCCCGCTTGGGCTTGGGATTCTCATCACTGACCTGACCCCGCTGCAGGTAGGGGCCGTACTGGCCGAACAGCAGGTAGATCGCATCGCCCGTTTCCGGGTCTTCACCCAGGGCCTCGGGGCCGTCGGCCTTCTGCTTGAGGATCAGTTCAGCCCGCTCGGCATCGAGATCGGCCGGGGTGATCTCATTGGGCAGGGTCGCCTTGAGCAGCTCCTCGGTGCCGTCCTCGGCCACCCGCTTGGTCTCCAGATAGGCACCGAAGCGACCGATGCGCACCACACAGGGCAAGCCTTCCAGCTCCACCGTGCGGGAGACACCGGGGTCGATATCCCCCTCCCGCTGGGCCACCTGATTCTCCAGACCCGCATCGCCCTTGTAGAAGCTCTCGAGGTAAGGCAGCCACTGCACCTTGCCGTGGGAGATCTCATCAAGGGTGTTCTCCATCCGGGCGGTGAAGCTGGTGTCCACCAGGTCCGGGAAGTGCTCCTCCAGCAGGGCGGTCACCGCGAAGGCCGTGAAGCTGGGGGTGAGGGCGTTGTTCTGCAGCGTGGCGTAGCCGCGGTCGACGATCGTGCCGATGATCGAGGCGTAGGTGGACGGGCGGCCGATGCCTTCCTTTTCCAGCATCTTGACCAGGGCCGCTTCGCTGAAGCGGGCCGGCGGCTGGGTCTGGTGGCCGAGAGCTTCCACCCCCTGGCAGCCCGGGGCATCACCCACCTTGAGGCTGGGCAGCAGCACCTCCTGGCCCTCAAGGGCGGCATCGGGATCGTCGCTGCCTTCCACGTAGGCGCGGAAGAAGCCGGGGAAATCGATGCGCTTGCCGC
>RFPK01000397.1 GCA_009926195.1 Synechococcaceae bacterium WB4_1_0192
CGTGGCCGGTGGTCGAGGCCTCGGCGATCGAGCGGACCGGGCGGTAGCCGGTGCCCGTGTAGTACTCGGTGATCCAGACCAGCAGGCCGGTCACCGCGAGGCCGATCATCGCGCAGATGAACAGGCCCGTGCCGGTGAACGCGACCGCGCCGGCCTTGAACGTCGTGCCGAAGCCGAGGAACAGGTGCGTGGTCGCCGCGATGAGCGCGACGGAGATGAGCGCCGTCACCACCAGGCCCTTGTAGAGGGCCTTCATGATGTCGTTGCTGGCGTCGAGCTTGACGAAGAACGTGCCGGCGATCAGCCTGCATTCGGTGGGCTTGCAGCACGGTGATGACCCGCAGCGCGAGCGCGACAACGTGGATCTGATCTTCTTCCCCACCGGTGGCGGCAAGACCGAGGCCTACCTCGGCCTGGCGGCGTTCACGCTGGTGATGCGGCGCCTGCGCCATGGCGGTTCCGTGCAGGCCGGCGGGCTGAGCGTGCTGATGCGCTACACCCTGCGCCTGCTCACCCTCGATCAGCTCGGCCGCGCCTCCACCCTGATCTGCGCCCTCGAACTCGAGCGCCAGCGCCAGCCCGAGAAGCTCGGCAGCTGGCCATTTGAGATCGGCCTCTGGGTGGGTCAGGCCGGCACCCCAAACCGCATGGGCAGCAAGGGCAACAACAACGAATCCACCGCCCGCCTGCGGGTGCGCGCCTACAACGACGGCAAGACCACGATCAAGCCGATCCCGATCGACACCTGCCCCTGGTGCGGCGTGGAGTTCGGCAAGCGTTCCCTGCTTGATCCGAAGCCCTGCGGCACCGCCGGCGTGTTCAACCTGCTGCGCCAGGGCCGCCCCGATGGCGACAACCCCGAGGAGCTGCGCGTGGCCTGCCTCAACCGCGACTGCGCCTTCAAGGGCACCAGCGGCCGCAATTACCTGCCCCTGGTCGCCGTCGACGACATGATCTACCGCCGCCTGCCGGCGTTCCTGATCGCCACCGTCGACAAATTCGCCGCGCTGCCCTGGGAAGGCCGCAGCGGCAAGTTGTTCGGCAAGGCCACCCATGTGCTCGATGGCCAGGGCTTCTACGGCCCCGCCGATGGCGACGACGCCAGCAAAGGGGTGCGCCTGGCCGATCGATTGGATCCACCCGATCTGGTGATTCAGGACGAGCTGCACCTGATCTCCGGCCCGCTCGGTTCGATGGCCGGCTTGTATGAGGCCGTGATCGATGAGCTCTGCAGCCGTGATGGGCTGCGGCCCAAGATCGTGGCCTCCACTGCCACCGTGCGCCGCGCCAGCGAGCAGATGCGGGCGCTGTTCGGCCGCAACGAGTCGTCGATCTTTCCTGCCCCCGGCC
>RFPK01000398.1 GCA_009926195.1 Synechococcaceae bacterium WB4_1_0192
CGCTGCTCCCATGAAGCTGCTTGCCATTCACACCCATCCGGTCCAGTACGTGGCGCCTCAGCTGCGTTGGCTGGCGGCCCACACCTCTCTGGAGGTGCTTTATCTATGCCGACAGAATGCCGGCGCCCCTGGGGCCAAGGCCACGTCTGCAGCGCCGGATCCGGGATTTGGTCAGACCCTCTGCTGGGATCAACCCCTGCTGGAGGGCTACACCAGCGGTTTTCTGTGTGCCGGAGGTCTGTCAGCGATTGAGGGATGGCACGGCCTGCTGTGGCTGCCGGCTGCGCTGCGGTGGATCCGGCGCGCCCGCCCCGATGCCGTCCTGCTGTTCAACCATGCTCCGCTGTTGGTCGCGGCCCTGGCGGGTGTGTTGCCCCGCCTCGGGATCCGCGTCTTTCTGCGTACGGAAGTCACGGATGCCGTTCGGCTGCGCTCGCCGTTGCTGGCTTTGCTCCGCGATCTGGGCCTGCGCTGGATCTATCGCCGCAGCACGATGCTGTTCCCGATCTCCAGCCACGGCCGCCGTCACCTTGAGGTGCGCGGTGTGCCTCCGGAGCGGATCTGCCTGGTCAACTATGCACCGGATACCGGATGGCTTGAAGCGCAGCGGCGCCACTGGCAGCCGCAGGCAGCGCGGTTGCGCCAGCAGCTGGGGATCGATCCCCATGCACCGGTGCTGCTCTATGCCGGCCGCCTGGCTCCCGAGAAGGATGTGCTGCTGATTCCTGAGGCCCTGGCCCGCCTGCCCCTGCAGGAGCTGCAGCGTCTGCATCTGATCAGCGTGGGCAGTGGGCCCCTGGAGCCGGAGTGGAACCGCCGCCTCGCCGCCCTGCTGGGCGCTCGCTTCCATCCGCTCGGCTTTCTCAATCAGGGGGAGATCGGCATGGCTTACGCCATGGCCGATGCGCTTGTGCTTCCCTCTCGCCACAGCGAGACCTGGGGCCTTGTGGCCCATGAAGCCCTGGCCTTCGGTTGCCAGGTGCTGCTCAGCGATCGTGTCGGTTGCGTGGCTGATCTGCAGGCCCTGGGCCAGCCGATCCGCTTGTTTCACGCTGGTCAGGTGGCTGGCCTGGTGGCCGTGCTGCGTGAGTGGTTGACGGCGCCGCAGCATGCACCCGTGCAGCCCTGCGCCGATCTGCCGGATGTGCTGGATTTCCCCCAGGCCCTCCTTGCAGCCCTGCGGGCTCGCCGCGCATGACAGGCCGCCTGGCCTGGTGGCATCGGCAGATCCCCACGCTCGTGAACCTGGCCACGGTGGTGATCTCCCTGGCCCAGAACCTGGTGTTCACGGCCCTGATCGCCCGGCATTGGTCGGCTCAGGCCCTGGGCCAATGGTTGTCGCTGGAGGCT
>RFPK01000399.1 GCA_009926195.1 Synechococcaceae bacterium WB4_1_0192
AAGTCGATCCCCGCGTCCTGCCCCGCCAGCAGCTGCTTCTGGCCTGCCAGGTCCAGGGCCCGGTAGGCCTCCAGGGCACTGCTCAGGTACGACACCGCATCCATGCGTGGCATACCCCTGGCCCTGGTGCGCAGGACCCGCTCAGCCAGGCGGCGCTGAGAGCGGAGCTGCGCCCGCAACGGGGTTGCTGAGCACCCGCGTGTATGGAGGCTGGGTCTGCCTTGCCCCGCTGCGGCGATGGCGGTGGCCTAGACCCACTCGACGTTAACGGGGTGATTGGCGTTCAGCCCCGCTAGTCTTACCGGGTAATACACCCTCTGGTCGGCCCGTGGATCCCGTTGCCGCCTGCTCGATGACCAGCAAGGGGCAGGTCACCATTCCCAAGGCCCTGCGACAGCAGCTCGGGCTGGGCCGGGGCAGTCGCGTCTGCTTTGAGCTGGTGGGCGACCACATTGAGCTGCGCCCCTGGAAACCGCAGCAGGGCCTGCCAGAGAGCGGTTTCGGGTTGCTCAGGAGCCAGCGGCCGCCGGTGCCCGTGGACTTCGATCCCGCCAGCCTGCTGCGGCCGTGATCGGGCTCGATACCAATGTGTTAGCCCGCTACTTCGTGGAGGAGGAGGGCGCCGATGCTGCGACGCAGGCCCAGCGCCAGGCGGCTCGCCTGTTGATCGAATCCGGGCAGGATCTGTTCCTGCCCAAGACCGTGGCCCTGGAACTGGAGTGGGTCTTGCGGGGCTATTACGGCTTCCCGGTTGAGCAGGTGCTGCAGGTGTTCGAGCAGTTGCTGCATCACCCCTGCCTTCAACTGGAAGACCGCCCCGGCCTGGAGCAGGCGGTGGCTGGTCTGCGCTCCGGCCTGGATTTCGCCGATGCGCTGCATCACGCCAGCTGCCGTGACTGCGAGGCGATCGCCTCCTTCGACGACCGCGGTTTCGCCCGGCGCATCCGCCAGCTCAACCTGCCGCCGCGCGTCGTGATTCCCAGCGCACCCTGAGGCGCTTCTGAGGATGGCCAAGGCGCTGCTCAATGCGGTGCTCTCCCTGCCGCCAGCAGCTGCTGCAGGTTCCTGGTGATCTGGGTGTCGCCGAAGGCCGGCAGGCCCCAGCCCACATCGCAATACCCCGGCCAGAGCTATGCGCCAGATTCATAATTCTAGAGACGGTGCCTGTTCGTGGCCGGTCGTCACCGATACCCACCACACCTCTCGTAACCGACTGATGCGGCCGCGTTCAGCCCCGGTGCACCTCACCGCCTCCTCGTACTCCGCGCCGATGCCCAGCCCTGAATCCTCGCCAGGCAGCAGCCGTTTCATGCCACGTGGATCAGGCAGGCCAGGGCCAGGT
>RFPK01000400.1 GCA_009926195.1 Synechococcaceae bacterium WB4_1_0192
ACACCCACGGCGATGGTGGAACCGGCGGCGAAGCTGGAGGCCAGGATCGCCTTGGCGATCGGGGTTTCCAGCTCCCGCTGAATCGCCCGCTTCAGGGGCCGTGCTCCGTAGACAGGGTCGTAGCCCACACCGGCCAGCCAGTCGAGTGCGTCGGTGTTGATCTGAAGTCCCAGTTTCTTCTCCTGCAACCGCCTGGCCAGCCGCTGCACCTGCAGCTCAACGATCTGACGCAGCTCCTCGGCCCGCAGGCTGTGGAAGATGATCGTTTCGTCAAGGCGGTTGAGGAATTCGGGCCGGAAGTGGCCGCGCAGAGCCTCATTCACCCGCGCTTCCATTTCGCTGTGCCGCGCTGGATCACCGGCCAGATCGAGGATCGACTGGCTGCCGATGTTGCTGGTCAGGATCAGGATCGTGTTGGTGAAGTCCACCGTGCGCCCCTGGCCATCGGTGACGCGGCCGTCATCGAGGATCTGCAGCATCACGTTGAACACATCGGGGTGGGCCTTTTCCACCTCATCGAACAGGACCACCGCATAGGGCCGGCGCCGCACCGCTTCGGTGAGCTGGCCGCCCTCCTCGTACCCCACGTAGCCGGGAGGAGCACCGATCAGCCGGCTGACGGCGTGCTTCTCCATGTACTCGGACATGTCGATGCGCACCATCGCCTCCTCGCTGTCGAACAGCTGGCTGGCCAGGGCCTTGGAGAGCTCGGTCTTGCCGACGCCCGTCGGGCCGAGGAACAGGAAGCTGGCGATCGGGCGGTTCGGATCACTGAGGCCAGCGCGGGAGCGCTGGATCGCGTCAGCGACGGCGGTCACCGCCTGGTGCTGTCCGATCACGCGGGTGTGCAGTTCCTCCTCCAGCCGCAGCAGCTTCTCCATCTCGCTCTGCACCAGCTTGGCCACCGGAATGCCGGTCCACTTGGCGATCACCTCGGCGATGTCGTCCTCGGTGACCTCCTCGCGCAGCAGGCTCTTCTCCTTGCCCTCCGCACCGCCGGCAGTCAGCTCGGCCTCCTTGGCTGCCAGCTGCTTATGCAGCTCTGCCAGGGTGCCGTACTCGAGCTCGGCCGCCTTGTTGAGGTCGTAGTTGCGCTTGGCTTGCTCCACCTGCAGCTGCACCTGCTCAATCTCCTCCTTGATGGCGCTGAGGGCATCGATCGATCCCTTCTCGGCCTGCCATTGGGCATTGAGTGCGCTCTGCTGCTCGCTCAGATCGGCCAGCTCCTTCTCCAGCCGCTCGAGGCGATCCCGGCTTGCCGCATCCGATTCACGGCCCAGCGAGAGCTTTTCCATCTCCAGCTGCAGGATGCGTCGGTCGAGCTCGTCGATCTCCTCCGG
>RFPK01000005.1 GCA_009926195.1 Synechococcaceae bacterium WB4_1_0192
TCGCCGACATCGTCGACATGGACGGCAACTCCCAGCCCGCCGATCAGGGCGGCTACCTCGCCATCCGCCGCCCCTGGCCGGGGATGATGCGTACGGTGCACGGCGATCCGGAGCGCTTCCGCAGGAGCTACTGGGAGGAGATCCGCCCGGCTGATGGCTCCCACCTCTACTTCGCCGGTGATGGCGCCCGCCGCGACGCCGACGGCTACTTCTGGGTGATGGGCCGCGTCGACGACGTGATCAATGTGAGCGGCCATCGTCTCGGCACGATGGAGATCGAGAGCGCCCTGGTGAGCCATCCGGCCGTGGCCGAAGCGGCCGTGGTGGGCCGGCCCGATGAGCTCAAGGGTGAAGGGATCGTGGCCTTCGTGACCCTCGAGGCCGGCCGCAGCGCCGATGACGCCCTCAACGCCGAACTACGGGCGCACGTGGGCAAGGAGATCGGCCCGATCGCCCGCCCCGATCTGATCCGCTTCACCGATGCCCTGCCCAAGACCCGCAGCGGCAAGATCATGCGCCGCATCCTGCGCGCCCTGGCGGCTGGTCAGGAGGTGAGCGGCGACACCTCCACCCTGGAGGATCGCTCGGTGCTCGATGCCCTGCGGGTGTGAGGGTTGACCCCGCCCACGAGAGCCTGCGTTCGGAGGCCTTGGGGTTGGGTACCTGCCTACTCAAGAATGTTGTGACGTTGCCGCAGGCTGTCCTCATGGATTGCATGGTCGTGCATCATTTCAGCAATCATTCCTTCCAGCAGCAAAAGACTCGAAAGTTCAAAGAGACTCCCCAGGGGAAGTGAGTTGATTGAACGGGTTTCTTTTCTTGGCTTGGGTAGATCAATAACCAGGTCGCAGATGTTTGCGATTGAGCTGGATTTTGCTTGCGTGATGCTTGCCAGCGTTGCGCCTTCTTGGGCGGCTCTTTGCATGCCAGTGAAAACAGTTGGCGTCTCTCCAGAGGCTGAAATTGCGATCACCAGGTCTTCGGCTTCTACTCTGGGGGTTGTGCAATCTCCCCAGAGATGGACTTGAATGCCAAGATGCATTAGCCTCATGCCAAAGAACTTGGAGACAAGACCGGATCTGCCGGCGCCTAGAAGGAAGACTTTTCTGGAGCTCCTGATGGCGACAATAAAGTCTTTCAGTTCTTGGTGATCATTCTGGTGGTAAATGGAAATGAAATTCCAGATTGCATTCGCTATTTCCAGGGCATGTTCTGGTGATTTCATGGCTTGATGGTTTAAGCATGATTGTGATATCTTCTGCCTCTATTGGATCGATTGGCGAATGTTGGCAGCAATTTTCCCTGGCTGATCGGACCCTGTGATTGCTCCGCCAACGACAACGATATCGGCCCCCAGTTCAATGGCCAGTGGTGCGGTCTCCTGATTGATTCCTCCAGCAACAGAGATGGTTTTCCCCAGATTCATATTCGCGATTTCCCTGAGGTCTTGAAATGGGGTCATCCCCAGGCTCTGGGCATCAATTCCTGTGTGAATGCCGATGATATCTACTCCCAAATGAATTGCGTCCCGAGCGGCTTCCTTTTTGTTGATGACGTTGATCAGGTCAACCTGAGATCGTTTTTTATGCTTCTTGGCTGTCTCTGCAACTCCGTGGATTGTCTCCTGGCTTGCAGTTCCGAGGACGGTGCAGATGTCGGCGCCCATGCGGTAGAAGGGGTTGGCTTCGTAGCATCCAGCGTCCATGGTCTTGAGGTCAACAAGCACTGGCTTGCCACAGGAGATCCTGATCACTTGCTCAAGAATCTTATGGCCATTGAATTTAATGCAGGGTGTACCAATCTCAATGATATCAATGTGATCAAGGCATTCTTGAATTATTCTAACGCAATCACGCTCGGAGATTGTGTCAAGAGCGAGTTGGATGGCCGGATGCTGTGTGCCCATTCACCTGAACTTTGCTCGGCTAATGGTACGGATCGATCACTTTGCTTTTTGTAGCGTAAGAAACTCCTGAGGTTGGCTTCGCTGCTTCTTGTCTGCTGGCACGGCTTCCCTGGTTTCCTCGGGTGCTTCGCGCTACCACGAGAGGCTGTTGGAGCGGGTGGTCTCAGGAGTCCCTGGACAGGCACGGCGGTGCGGGTTGAATGTGAGCTCCTTCTCAGGGGTCCCGGTCGGGGTAGGACCACGTGTGGATCAGGTCGACCAGGTGCTTCATGTCCCGGGCCCGGGTCGGATCATCGGCCCAGCTGCCGATCAATGTCCGGCGTAGGCCGGCGCTCGCGGGGCTGAGATGGTCGCCCGGCAGCTCCACCAGTTGCGAACGATCGTGCGGGCGGGCCTGCAGCACCGCCAGCAGGCGGCGGCTCTGGTCGATGCCATCGCGATCGAAGCGCACCAGCAGGTTGCGGGGCTGGTTGTAGCTGCGGCTCACCTGCTCGAGCGTTTCCTGCGGTGAGGGGCTGAATTCACTGCGGAAGTTGAACTGCTGGCCCAGTTCCGCCAGCAGTGGGACCGAGCGCTCGGCTGAGAAATTGTTGAAGCTCAGGGCCACCAGCCCATCACAGCCGCGGCCGCCATCGGGGGCCAGCAGGTGCAGCTTGCAGCCGAGGCTGTGGCCCAGCCGCAGCGGCCGTTCGCCTGGATCGCGCCGCTGGCGAAAGCGCCGCCAGGCCTCGTTGGCCTGGCTCTGGTGATCGAAACCCGGCACATAGCTCCAGGCATGGATGCACCAGCCCCGGCCCGCCAGGGTGTCGAGCAGGCGGCGGTAGCTGAGCTGCGGCGTGGCCGCCAGGTAGCTGCCGCCGATGAACTCGATCAGCCCGCGGGGCTCGCCGTCTGGCTGCAGCAGCCAGAGGTCGTTGTCCTGGCGCCAGCGGGGCATCGCGCAGCCTCAGGCCTCAGCCGGCGGCGCCGGATGCCAGCTGGCGCAGGGCCTGCAGGGCTTCACGGCGGTGGGCAGGGCCATCGAGCAGGTTGTTGAACACATGGCGGATTACCCCCTGGCCGTCGATCACATAGGTGACACGCCCCGGCAGCAGCCCGAGCACGCTCGGCACCCCGAAGGCGCGGCGCAGCCGGTTGCCCTGATCCACCAGCAGCGGATACGGCAGCTGGTGGCGCGCCGCGAAGCGCCCATGGCTGGCGGCGTCATCACCGCTGACACCCCACACCTCGGCGCCGAGGGCCTGCAGATCGGCATAGCTGTCGCGGAAGGCGCAGGCCTCCATGGTGCAGCCGGGGGTGTCGTCCTTCGGATAGAAGAACAGCACCAGGGCCTTGCCGCCGAGCTGATCGCTGCGGCGCTCGATGCCGTCCTGATCCCGCAGGGCGATCAGTGGTGCGGTGTCGCCGCTGGCGAGGGCCTGGGCCAAGGGTGCATCTGCATCTGACGAGACCCTAGGCAGCACCCCGGCCGAGCTGGGATCATGACCCCATCAGCTGCGCGCGCGTCAATGCAGGGAGAGGCCGGCACCGGCTCCGCCTGGGAGCAGGTGGATCTGTTGAGCTTCGCTGCCCCGCCGCTCGCGCAGGCTGCTGCACCGGTGTCCTCGGTCGAGCTTGAGCCGGAACCCGAGCCTGTGCCGGAACTCGAACCCGAGCCGGAACCGGAACCGGCGGCTGCAACCGCGGCGGCCCCGGGTTATCCGCAGCTTCTGCTGATCCTCGACACCGAAACCACCGGCCTCGATCCCCAGCGCGACCAGTGCATCGAAGTGGGTGCGGTCCTGTTCGATGTGGCGCATCGGGCCGTGCTCAGCCAGGTTTCGTTTCTGCTCCCCTGCGATGACAATCCCGCCCGGCCGGTGAACGGCATCGATCCGGCCGTGACCCGGCAGCCGCAGCCCTGGCCTCAGGCGCTCCAGTGCTTTGAGGCGATGCTGGCGGCGGCGGATCTGGTGGTGGCCCACAACGCCGCCTTCGATCGCCAGTGGTTCGGGCTCGGCCCGCTGCCGGCAATCACCAAGCCCTGGCTCTGCAGCATGGAGGACCTGCGCTGGCCGGCCGACAAGCGGCTGCGCTCCAATCCCTCCGTGCGCGATCTGGCCCTGGCCTATGGCGTGCCGGTCTGGGCGGCTCACCGCGCCCTGACCGACTGCCTCTACATCGCCCAGGTGTTTGAGCGTTGCCCCGAGCTCGAGCAACTGCTGCAGGCCGGTCTGGAACCGCGGCGCCTCTATCGGGCCCGTCTCTCCTACGAGGAGCGCCACAAGGCCCGCGAGGCTGGATTTCGCTGGAATGAACCGCTGAGCGGTGCCTGGAGCCGGCGCCTCTCGGAGCGGGAAGCGGCGCTGCTCAGCTTCCCCGTGGTGGCGGTGGACGACGACGCAGCGCAGCGGCGCACCGCCTGATTTGCTTCAGCAACGGGAAGGGGAGTCTGCGGAATGCGACCAATCCCGCCCTGGTCGCCATTCTGGGCGTGTCCCCCTGCGGCCATGGCCATGCCCCAGAGGACCGGTCGGCAGATCCACCTGCGGCGATGGCAGAACAGTCGCACCTGGGCGCGGCTGATCCGTGAGGCGGAAGCCCTCTGGCATGTGGACGTGCGCGAGCTGCGCCGGCTTGGTGCTCTCGAGCTCGGCCAGCTGGTGGCCGAGGTGCCGCCGCGGCTGCGGCCACAGGTGAATCGCTGGCTTGCCTGCTATCGGGTCTCCACCCGGCTCGACTGAGCGAAGGCTCCGCTCAGTTCAGGCAGACCAGGCCACCGTCCGCCAGGGACCCTGAGCGGCAGGCCGCTACCAGCCGCTGCCGCAGTTCGTGCACCAGCGCGCCCACCGATGGCTGCTCCACTAGATCGCGACGCACCACCAGGGTCAGTTCGGTGCTCACACCGAGATCGAGGGGCAGGGGCCGCAGCGAGGGTTGATGGGCCAGGCTGAAGGCGGTGCCGTAGTGCAGCATCAGCGACCCGGATCGGTGCTGTCCTCCGTTCTCCAGGCCCTTGGCCTGAGATCTGCGGCCCGTGTCCAGCTCCTCCATCACCTGGGCCGGTGACTGCCTGCGCCAGTCGTCCCCCAGCAGTCTTTCGGTTCGGGGGTAGCGCCCCTGGCGTGGTGCCAGGCGCGGCAGGTGGCCCACATCGCTGAGCTGCAATCGGCTCTGGCGCAGCAGCGGGTGGTCCGGCTGGCTGGCCAGCAGCAAGGGTGTGCGGGCCAACGGAATCCTGCAGACATCAAGACCCTCCAGCTGGCCCAGCTCCTGGCCCATCGCCGTGATCCAGGCATCGAGAATCCGGTCCTGCAGCAACTGCAGGGGGCGGCGCCAGCCCAGGCGGTTCAGATGGCCAGCGATCCAGCCCTCTGGTTGCGCTCCCCCCAGCAGCGGTGCCGCCAGCAGGCTCGCGTCCAGGCGGAGCTGGCGACCCTGGCGCAGGCGATAGAGCTGGTGCACCTCTCGCTGCAGTTGCAGCATGGCGTTGTCGCGGAGCACCTGCTGGCATTGCCGACTCCGGCGGCTGATCGTGCTCTGGTCACAACCCAGGCGCTGGGCAACGGCGCTGCCGCTCCCCAGCCAGATCAGCAGATCAAGGGCGTCGAGCTCCTCAACCAGGACCATCGGCGCGTCAGAACTACAACCATTGTGCAGAATCCTGCGGCACCGGTCGCCATGGCCATCAGGATCAGTGGGTTTCCAGCGTGGCGCTGATGTCCCTGCTGCACTGTCCCCTGTGCGTCGGCCTGGCTCTGCTGTCGCTGCTGCGGGCGGGTGCCCATCTGGTGCTGCTCGAACGCCTGCTGCTCTGGACTCCGCCGCTGCGCACCAGCGCCGCTCACTGACGCTCCAGCGCCGCCACCGCCAGCCGTGTGCTGATCACGCTGTCCGGATTGAGGCTGATCGCATCAATGCCCTCCTGCACCAGCAGGGCGGCGAATCCAGGGTGGTCGCTGGGGGCCTGGCCGCAGATACTGATGGGCCGGCCACAGCGCCTGGCCGTCTGGATCGCCAGCCGGATCATCGCCAGCACCGCCGGGTCCCGCTCGTCGAACAGCTCGGCCACCAGCTGTGAATCGCGGTCGATGCCGAGCGTCAGCTGGGTCAGATCGTTGGAGCCGATCGAGAACCCATCGAAGCGTTCGGCGAACGCCGCAAGCGCCATCACATTGCCGGGCAATTCGCACATCATCAGGACCTCCAGACCGTCCTCACCGCGCACCAGTCCCTGGCGAGCCATCTCCGCCAGCACCTGATCCGCCTCCCGCAGCGTTCGGCAGAACGGCACCATCGCGATCACATTGTTCAGCCCCATCTGTTGCCGCACCCGCTGCATGGCCCGGCATTCCAGGGCGAAGGCGGCGCGAAATCCAGCGGCGTGATAACGACTGGCGCCGCGCCAACCGAGCATCGGGTTGCGCTCCTGTGGTTCGAACCAGCGTCCCCCCAGCAGGTTGGCGTACTCATCGCTTTTGAAATCCGAGAAGCGCACCGTCACCGGCCTGGGATAGAAGGCAGCGGCAATCCGCCCGATTCCCTGAGCGAGAAGGTCGACGTAATAGTCCGCCGGGTCGTCATAGCCGCTGATCAGCTCGGCAATGGCCTGACGTTCGCCCGCGTCCTGCACCCCATCCCTGTTCAACAGGGCCAGTGGATGCACGCGGATCTGGTTGGCGATGATGAACTCCAGCCGCGCCAGGCCCACCCCGTCGCAGGGGATCGCCGCCAGCCGGAAGGCTTCCTCTGGATTGCCCACATTCATCAGGATCCGGGTATGCGTCGTTGGCAGCTCCTCCACATCGCGGCTGTCCAGATGGAAGGGAATCGCCCCCCGGTAGACATGCCCCTCATCGCCCTCGCAGCAGCTGGCGGTGATCAGCTCCCCATCGGTGATCCGCCGGCTGCCATCACCGGTTCCGACGATCGCCGTGATGCCCATCTCCCGGGCGATGATCGCCGCATGGCAGGTGCGGCCGCCCTCATCGGTGATCACGCCGCCTGCCAGTCGCAGGATCGGCTCCCAGTCCGGATCGGTGCGTCGGCTCACCAGCAGATCACCACGGCGGAAACCCTCGATCTGCGAGGGATCGCGCAGGAGTCGTGCGCGGCCGCTGCTGACTGCGGTGCCGATGGCGCGGCCTCGGCAGAGCAGCTCGGCCTGGTGGGGCTCCAGCCACCAGCGCCGCAGCACGGCTTCGCTGCGTCTGGATTCCACGGTTTCGGGCCTTGCCTGCAGGATGAACAGCTCCCCGCTGTCGCCGTCCTTCGCCCATTCGATGTCCATCGGTGTGGGTGCCCCGCGGCGGGCGCTGTAGTGCGCTTCGATCCGACAGGCCCATCGGGCCAGCTGCAGGGCTTCGCCATCGCTGATGGCAAAGCGGCGGCGCTCCTCCTGCGGCACCGGCTCGCAGTGGGTTCCTCCCTTGGCCGGGGCCAGCGCGTCACCATCGAGCACCATCCGGATGGCCTTGCTGCCGAGCCGGCGGCCCACGATCGGTGCGTATCCCTGCAGCAGGGTGGGTTTGAAGATCAGCAGCTCATCGGGATTCACGGCCCCCTGCACGAGCGGTTCGCCCAGCCCGTAGGTCGCGCTCAGCAGCACCACATCGCGAAAGCCGCTGTCGGTGTCGAGCGTGAACATCACTCCGGAGCAGGCCAGATCGGCCCGCACCATCTGCTGCACGCCGATGGAGAGGGCCACGTCGAGGTGGTGGTAGCCATGCAGCTGCCGATAGACGATCGCCCGGTCTGTGAACAGCGAGGCGAAGCAGCGCTGGCAGGCCTGCAGCAGCGCCGCCTCGCCGCACACGTTGAGGTACGTCTCCTGCTGCCCGGCGAAGGAGGCCTCCGGCAGGTCTTCGGCGGTGGCGCTGGAGCGCACGGCCACCGCCGGGCTGCCCAGCCGCCGGTAGGCCGTCAGAATCTGCTGCTGCAGATCCGCCGGCAGGGGTGCATGGCTCACCAGCGCCCGGGCGGCGGCGGCGGCCGCTTTCAGGCGCGGGATGTCCTGGCTGTCGAGCCCGTCCAGCAGTGCCGACAGCCGTTGCCGTAGATCCCCAGCGTTGATCACCTGCCGGTAGGCGCTGGCTGTGACCGCGAAGCCATCGGGAACGCGGATCCCCTCAGCGCTGAGCGCCCGCATCAGTTCCCCCAGGGAGGCGTTCTTGCCACCCACCTCCGCCAGTGCGTCCAGCCCCACGGCCTGCAGGGGGAGCACCAGTGGCAGCGGGTTGGCGCGCATGGCGAGGGCAAGTCAAGGCGGTGGAGGGGCCGTCGTGCTGCTGGCCAGGCGATGCAGGCGCAGATCGGCGCGGGGACTGACACCCGGTGCCAGATCAAGCCCGCTGGTTGCAGCCTGAGGCCGTACTGACGCCCCGAGCTGCCGTTGCTGCAGGGCGGCGCACAACGGCAGCGGTTTCGCCCTGGCGTTGAGCCAGTGCAGGTCCCAGCCGGGGCGGCCCGCCACCGGCAGCGAGGCCAGCAGCGCAATCAGACCGGTGTCGTAGCCAGCGCTCTCCACCAGACCTGGCCGGTAGCCCCAGCGCTGGTTGAAGCGCTGGCTAAAAGCCTGCCAGCCGCTGCCACGGCTCTGGGGATCCACCCCCAGCTGCGGTTGCCCCAGCGGTTGCAGAGGTGCCGCGGTCCAGGCGAGCAGCAGACCCTCGGGCCAGCTGGCCCGACGCAGGCTCTTGGCCAGGGTGCTGTGGCTCCCCGTCAGGATCACCAGGGCGTCCGGACGGTACCAGTCCACATCGCGGACCAGTTGGTCGATGCCGGCCTGGTCGCCGCCAGCGAGGCTGATCACGGCCCCATCCACCCCGATCAGGCTGCCCCGGCCATTGCTGAAGCTGGCCTCAAACCGTTTGGCCAGGGCGAGGCTGTCGGCACTGGGATCGCGCACCACCATCACGCGGCGGCGCCCTTCCGACAGCAGCCCCTCGGCCAGGCGATCCGCTTCCAGGCTGCGGGAGGGCAGCACGGGCCAGAGACGGTCCGATCCAGGCAGTTGTGCCAGACCATCGAGGGATCGGCCCCGCTGCAGGGGGAGCAGCACGCTCAACCGCTGCTGCTGGGCCAGGCGGCCATAGGCGGCCAGGTCCGCGGCCGGCGGGGCAATCAGCAGCGCGTTGCGGGCGGCGTGGCTCAGGGCTGGCTGTGGATCAACCCCGGGCTCCAGCCAGCCCAGCTCCAGCGCCGGGGTCCGCACGCCGCAGGCCGCTCCTTCGGCCATGGCCTGGCTGTAACCGCGCCGCAAACCATCGCCCAGACCCGCCAGCAGTCCTTCACTGGGTAGCAGCAGGCGCACGGCGGCAGCCAGGGGTGCACTGGCCACCAGCGACTGGATCCCCACCACAATGGCCAGCAGGCTCAGGGCGTTGAGCCATCGACCGTTCCGGCTGATGGTCGCCAGCAACGGCCGTGTCAGAGCGGTGGGCCTGGCTGGCGCGGGCGGTTCTGCGGTGGTCATGACGGACACCGTCCAGTCGCCGCAAGTTAGGTGGTTTTTCCTGCCTACAGTTCAGCTTTCAAGATTGGTCGCATGACCCGCCGCCAAGCTGCGTGGCCTCCGATGATCCGCAGCCGCTTCGCTGCCGCCGTGGCAGCCCTTGGCCTCGCCAGCGCAGGCCTGGCGGTCAGCAACCCCGCCTTGGCCATTCCCGAGGACCAGGCGCTGCGCAAGCTCGAGGTCATCCCCGTCTTCGTGCTTGTTGATGAGAACGGCCTGCCCCTGCCGATCCCCCGTGAGAAGGATCTGCTGCTGCCTCTTTATCTGGAGAGCAGTGCTGCCAATCAACAGCTCAACGGACTCAAGAAGAGCAACCCCACGCTCAAGGTCAGCGTGGCGGCTGTTCCTCTGAATGTGATGAACACCAAGATCACCGAACTGAACAAGCAGCTCAAGGACAAGACCAAGCCGTTCGTGGCGCCCATTGTCGTCGGCACAGCCGATCGCCAGCAGGCCCTGACGCTGCTCAAGGCCCAGGGACTGACCGAGAAGCAGATCAATGAAGGCCTGAGTGTGCCGGTGTTCTTCACCAAGCCTTTCCTGACGATCACCACACCGCAGGGCCCCCGTGGCGTGTTCTATCTGTCCTACCAGGACATGCAGGCCGGTATTGCCAAACTGCCTGCCGCTGATCGCGACAAACTCAAGCCCCAGGTGGCCGACATCAGCGCCGTCCTGCGTGAGATCATCAAAGCCAAGGACGACAATTTCGTGATTTATCCCACCACGGAATACTTCCGTTTGGTGCAGGAGACTCAGGCCAAGCAGGGCAAGGGCACCCCGCCTGCCAAGCCTTAAGGCTCCTCTCGATCGCCCGCGTCGGGCTGCTGCTCCGGAAACAGCTGGGTCAGCAGTCCGCCCGTCAGCAGCGCCGCGCCGAGCCCCAGGGCCAGGTTGCGATTCGACCCCGCCGCCTCTCCCCAGGCGGCGGCGGCAAGAAAGGCACTCCCCAGTAACAGGGTGGGCACCAGAACGATGCCCTTGGCAGTGCGGTTCAGGCCCATCGTTTGCCGTGGATCGTCAGGCCGCGCACTCTGGCAGAGCTGCAGCCAGCCCCGCCTGGATCAGACCATCGCTGAGGTCGTTCCTCACTCCAGCGCCGCTGCCATCCAAGCGTTGCACCCGCGCCAGCAGCGTGCCGTCCTGGTTGCCGACAGGCCGTAGGTTGACACGGGTGCGGCGTGGCAGCTGCTGGCGCAGCCAGGCGGCTGCCGCCTCATCACCGTTAGCCGGCAGTTCCAGGCAGGCCAGCTCGACGCTGTAGGTGCGGTTATGGTCACCCACCTGCAGCAGCGTGCCGCTGCGCACCTGGAGCACCTCGGCCGCCGCTGCAACCGCAGGCAGGCTCAGCACCAGGACGGTCAGCAGTGCCAGGGCGACAAGCGCGGACCGGATGATCACAGCCGGCTGCCGCAGTTGGGGCAGAACAGGCTGGAACTGGCCGTCGTGTGCCCGCAGCTGTGGCAATCGCGGCTGGTGTCGATCGCCAGTTCCGGATGGGAAGGTAGGCCCACCATCTGGGCGTTGCTGGCACCGGGGGGCACCATCGGGTAGCAGTTCTCGTTGCGGCGCACCTGCACCTCAATGAAGGCTGGGCCTGGGTGGGCCAGGGCCTCGCTGAGACTCTGGCGCAGCTCGGCACGCTCGCTGATCCTCACGCCGCGCACACCGAAGGACTCCGCCAGGGCCCGGAAGTCCGGCATGCCACCGGTCATCTCCGAGGCGGAATAGCGCTCGTCGTAGAAGCTCTCCTGCCACTGGCGCACCATGCCCTGCCAGCCGTTGTTGAGCACCACTACCTTGACCGGCAGCTGGTACTGGCTGAGGGTGCCCAGCTCCTGGATGTTCATCAGGATGCTGGCATCACCGGCCACGCAGATCACCTGCTCGTCGGGGAAGGCGGTCTGGACGCCCATGGCCGCAGGCATGCCGTATCCCATCGTGCCCAGGCCGGCCGAGCTGATCCAGCGGCGCGGCCCCGTGTGCAGGAACTGGGCGGCCCACATCTGGTGCTGTCCCACATCGGTGGTGATGTAAGCCCTGGGTGCCAGCTCCTGCAGCAGGCTCACCACTTCCTGCGGGGCGATCTGTCCCTCGGGCGCCGGCACCACCAGCGGATAGTGCTGTTTCCAGGTGCTGATGCGCTCCAGCCAGGCGTCGGTGCGACCACCGGAGGTCTCACCGCTGGAGCTGCTCAGCAGAGCCTCCAGCGCCTGCTTCACATCCGCCACCACCGCCACGTCGGGCAGGCGCGTCTTGCCCATCTCGGCGGCGTCGATGTCGATGTGGATCACCTGGGCCCGCGGGGCGAAACCATCAAGGCGACCGGTAACGCGGTCATCGAAGCGGGCGCCGGCAGCGATCAGCAGATCGCATTCGGTGACGGCGAAATTGGCGTAGGCCGTGCCATGCATGCCGAGCATGCCCACGGCCAGCGGATGCTGCTCATCAAAGGCGCCCTTGCCCATCAGTGTGGTGGTGACCGGCAGGCGGAAGCGTTCCGCCAGGGCATGAACCTGATCGTGCGCACCGCTGCTGATGGCGCCGCCACCCACGTACAGCAGGGGACGGCGCGCCTGTCGGATCAGCTCCAGGGCTGCGTCGATCGCGGCCGGATCAGCCGGCGCGGGCAGCTGGAAACCGGCGGGGATCGCGGTGCCCGGCTCCACCGGCGTGTAGTCGAACTCCTCGACCCCGACGTCCTTGGGGACGTCGATCAGCACCGGCCCGGGGCGGCCGCTGGAGGCGATCAGGAAGGCCTCGGCCACGATCCGGCCGATGTCGCGTGGGTCGCGCACCACCCAGGAATGCTTCACGATCGGCAGGGTGATGCCGAAGATGTCCGTTTCCTGGAAGGCATCGGTGCCGATCGCCGCCCGCGGCACCTGGCCGGTGATCACCACCATCGGAACCGAATCCATCTGGGCGGTGGCGATGCCCGTGACGAGGTTGGTGGCGCCGGGGCCCGAGGTTCCGAAACACACGCCCACCTGGCCCGTGGCACGGGCATAGGCATCGGCAGCGTGGCTGCCGCCCTGCTCATGCCGCACCAGGATGTGCCTGAGCCAGCCTCGCGACTCAGCCTTGTGGAGTTCGTCGTAGATCGGCAGGATCGCGCCGCCGGGGTAGCCGAAGATGTGGCGCACGCCGTGGCGGTGCAGTGCGTCCATCAGGGCGTAGCCGCCATTCACCCGCCTCGGGAACGACTGCTCGGTGGCGGCGGCTGCGGGCGATACGGACGTGACGGTCACGGCAGCGGCGAATGGCATGAACGGATGACCCAACCCTAAGGTCTGGCCTCGGGAATGGGTTGCTGTGTTGGCGTTCAGCGTTGCCGCGCTGCCACCATCGCCCGCAGGATGTGGCCGGGATTGAGCCAGCGGCCGCGCCAGCTGACCGCCCAGTGCAGGTGCGGGCCGCTGCTGCGACCACTGATGCCCACATGGCCGATCGTCTGTCCGCCGCGCACGCTGCTACCGGCCCTCAGGCGCACGGCGCCGCTGCGGTACTCCCCAGAAACGGTGCGGCCGCCCAGGTGGCAGTAGGTGTGTTCGTAGTCACCGGAGCGGATCACCAGACCTACCCCGCAGCTGCTGTTGTTGAGCACGGCCTGGACCCTGCCGCTCCACCAGCTGCGCACCGCAGAGCCAAGGGGCGCGGCGATGTCGAGGCCCGTGTGCGTTTCCGGCTGGCCACCGCTGCCGTTGCGTTGTCCAAACTGGCTGGTGTAGCCGACAAAGCGGCTCACGGGAAACACCCCCTGGGCCCAGCGGGATTCCGCCAGCGCGGCACGCTGCAGCGCGGCACCGTGCAGCGTCAGGCCAAGCGCCAGGGTCATCAACGGGAGCGCCAGCCGTTCGCTCCTCCGTGACCGGCTGCCGTCAGAGCAGGCCGAGCGCATGCAGGGGACCGCGGCCGCTGAGCAGTTCGAGCAGGAAGGCCGAGAAGCCCAGCATCGCCAGGCGACCGTTCCAGACCTCCGAGCTGTTGTTCCAGCCCCAGGCCCACTTGTCCTGCGGGTAGAGCTTCACCTTGGTCGGCAGGGCTGCCGCCTGATCCAGATTCACTTCCGGACCCTCCAGGGCATGTTGGACCAGATCCGCCAGCCCGCGGATGAAGGAGGGGGTGGTGTCGAGGGCCGGCACGCGGCGGAAGTTGGTGATGCCCGCTTCGGTGGCGATCTCCCGGTATTCGATGTCGATCTCCTCGAGGGTTTCGATGTGCTCGCTCACGAAACTGATCGGCACGACCACCAGGTCCTTCACACCGGCCTCACCGAGTTCGTGCAGGGCGTCGTCGGTGTAGGGCTTGAGCCACTCCACGGGGCCCACCCGGCTCTGATAGGCCAGGGTGTACGGATTGGCATGGCCGAGATCGGTCGCCAGGCGCTCCATGATCAGGCGTGCGCAGCTTTCGATCTCGGTCTGGTAGGGGTCGCCGGCCTCCTCCACGTAGCTCTTGGGCACCCCGTGGGCGCTGAAGAAGACGTGAGCGCTGGCTGGATCGGGACAGGCGCGGATCTCGCGGGCGATCAGTTCGGCCATGGCGCCGACGTAGCCCGGATCGTCGTAGTAGCTGCGGATGCAGCGGATCGGCAGGCGGGCGAAGGCCGGATCCGCCTGGCGCAGGCGCTGCAGCTCGCGGAAGCTCGACCCGCTGGTGCTGATCGAGAAGTGCGGGTAGAGCGGCAGCACCACGACTTCATCGACGCCGTCGGCCTTGATGTCGGCCACCGCCGATTCGGTGAAGGGGTGCCAGTAGCGCATCGCCACGTAGCTGGTGGCCTCGATGCCGCGCTGACGCAGGCTGCTCTGCAGCTCCCGCGCCTGCTGCTCGGTGATGCGCCGCAGTGGTGAACCCCCACCGATCGAGCGGTAGGCCGCCTGCGACTTGCCGGCTCGCAACGTGCTGATCAGCCACGCGAGTGGTTTCTGCAGCGCCGGGTTCGGCAGCCGGATGATCTCCGGATCGGCGAACAGGTTGTAGAGGAACGGGCCGACGTCCTGGATGCGCTCAGGACCGCCGAGGTTCAGCAACAGCACGCCGACCTTGGCCATGCCCGAGGGATTGTCTGAGGGAATGGGGCTGAGCGTAACGCTGAAGGCCCGGCCCTGGCCGTGTCCGCGGCGGCTCGATAAGGTCGGGCCCCTTCCGCCTCGCCCAGCGCCGCGCGATGGCGTCCGCCAGCCCAGAGCCCCACCCGCTCGATCCCACCATCCGCGAGCACAACGCCCTGCTGGCCGCCAGCGGGGTGGCCCTGCGCCTGGAGCGGCGTGGCGGTCGCCTCGGCCTGCGTGGACCGCTGCCCTGCCGGCGCGGCGGATCCGGCCAGCCGGTGCAGCGCCTCAGCCTCGGGCTGGCGGCGGATCCCGCCGGGTTCGAGCAGGCCCGCACCAGCCTGCGGCGGGTTCTGCAGCAGCTGCATCAGCAATCCTTCGACTGGAGCCAGTGGCAGGTGACGACCTCGCCATCACCCGCCAAGGACCCTGGGCGCTCCCCCGGTTCAACCGTTGCCGAGAGCCGCCTGACGGAGGTGATGGAGCGCTTTGAGCGCCAGTTCTTCGCCGATCCGCGTCGCCGCCGCAACCCCGCCGGGTGCCGCACCACCTGGACGGCGGCCTACCTGCCCTACCTCCGCCGGCTGCAGCGGCTGGCGTCGCAGCAGCAGGAGCGCACTCTCGGCCCCGCCCTGCTGGAGCAGGTGCTGGAGAGTTACCCGCTGGCCTCCCGGGCCCGCCAGCAGTGCGGCACCGCCCTGGCGGCTCTGGCCCGGGCGGAGCAGGTGCCCCTGGCGGCGGACTGGGCCGAGCGGGCCGCCGGCTACGGCCTGCATGCCGCCCAGTTCCGCCAGCTCCCCAGCGATCACCAGATCCTCCAGGCGCTCGAGCGCATCCCCAATCCCGGCTGGCGTCTGGCCTATGGCCTGATGGCTGCCTATGGCCTGCGCAACCATGAGGTGTTCTTCACCGATCTTTCCGCCCTGGCCCCCGGCGGCGACCGGGTGATCCGCGTGCTGCCCACCAGCAAGACCGGCGAGCACCAGGTGTGGCCATTCCAGCCGGAGTGGGTGGATCTGTTCGAGCTGCCCCGTCTCGGAGAGGCCCGTGCCCTGCTGCCGAGGGTGAGCACCGATCTGCGCCGCACCACCCTGCAGCAGGTGGGCCGCAGGGTCGCCGAGCAGTTCCGTCGCTACGACCTGCCGCTCACCCCCTACGACCTGCGCCACGCCTGGGCCGTGCGCACCATTCACATCGGTCTGCCGGACACGGTGGCGGCCCGGATGATGGGCCACTCCGTGGCGATTCACACGCGCACGTATCACCACTGGATCACCCGGCGCGACCAGCAGCAGGCGGTGGACAGCGCCCTGGCCCGGGTCCGCAGCCGTTTCGAGGCCGCCTGAGGCACAAGAGGCCCCGGATCGCTGCATCTGCCGCCAGAGTGGCCCCCACAGCCCTGTGTTCCCGTGAGCGAAACCAGTCCTGCCGCGGCCCCTTGCCCCTCGGATGTCCTCGCCACCGCAGGCACAGACCTGGACGCCACCGCCGCCGAGCTCGGCCCCGGTGGCGGCCTGGCCCCTGAGCGGGATGCCGATGGCTACCGCCGCCGCATGGCCCGCCGCCGTGAGGTGCAGCAGCAGCGCGTCGGCGAACGCAACCTCGAGAAGGGTCTGGTGCTGGTGTTCACCGGCGACGGCAAGGGCAAGACCACCGCAGCCCTCGGTCTGGTGCTGCGCACCCTCGGCCACGGCGAGCAGGTGGCGGTGGTGCAGTTCATCAAGGGCGGCTGGCATCCGGGCGAGGCGCGGGCGCTGGAGGTGTTCGGTGATGCCCTGCACTGGCATGCCCTGGGGGAGGGCTTCACCTGGGAAACCCAGGACCGCGAGCGCGACCGTGAACTGGTCCAGCTCGCCTGGCAGCGCTCCTGCGCCTACCTGGCCGATGGCCGCCGCAAGCTGGTGGTGCTCGATGAGGTCAATGTCGCCCTCAGACTTGGCTACCTGGCGGTGGAGCAGGTGCTGGAGGGTCTGGCCCTGCGACCACCACTCACCCATGTGGCCCTCACCGGACGCGGGGCACCGCCGGCGTTGCTGGAGCGCGCCGACCTGGTCACCGAGATGAAGCTGCTGCGGCATCCCTTCCGGGAACAGGGGGTCAAGGCCCAGGCCGGCATTGAGTTCTGATGGCCTGTTTGAGGCTGGCGGTGCCACCGTCGGCGCCACCGTCCTGCCGGTGGGGGACGGTCATGCGGCCGGAACACACACGCTTGCTACTGTTCGGCCAGATGTCCTGCAGGCGCTAACGGATGGCGTACCAGCGCGTGTTGCTCAAGCTCAGCGGCGAAGCGCTGATGGGTGACCAGGGCCACGGCATCGATCCGGCCATCGTCAACGCCATCGCCCAGGATGTGGCGGCGGTGGTTGCCGATGGCACTCAGCTGGCGATCGTGGTGGGCGGCGGCAATATCTTCCGCGGCCTCAAGGGCAGCGCCGCCGGCATGGATCGGGCCACCGCCGACTACGTCGGCATGCTGGCCACCGTGATGAACGCCATCACGCTTCAGGACGGCCTTGAGCGCGCCGGTGTGCCCACCCGGGTGCAGAGCGCGATCTCGATGCAGGAGGTGGCCGAGCCCTACATCCGCCGCAAGGCGATCCGTCACATGGAGAAGGGGCGCGTCGTGATCTTTGCCGCCGGCACCGGCAACCCGTTCTTCACCACCGACACCACCGCTGCCCTGAGGGCTGCCGAGATCGGCGCCGATGTTGTCTTCAAGGCCACCAAGGTGGACGGTGTCTATGACAAGGACCCCAACAAGCACACGGATGCGGTGCGCTACGACAGCCTGTCGTTCATGGATGTGCTCAGCGGTGAGCTGGAGGTGATGGACAGCACGGCGATCGCCCTCTGCAAGGACAATTCCATCCCGATCGTGGTGTTTGATCTGTTCGGCGCCGGCAACATCGGCCGTGCCGTGCGCGGGGAGTCCATCGGCACCAGCATCCTGCCCTCGGCCTGATGCAGCGCCTGGATCCGTCCGCCGGGATCTCCGCCTGATCCCGCCCTCTTCCGATTCCCAGCGACATCACCTCTTCAGTCATGGATCTCGACGCCAGCATGCGCAAGTCGGTGGATGCCACCCAGCGCACCTTCAACACCATTCGCACCGGCCGCGCCAACGCCTCCCTGCTCGACAAGATCAACGTTGAGTACTACGGAGCCGAAACGCCGCTGAAGTCGCTGGCGACGATCACCACGCCCGATTCCTCCACGATTCAGCTGCAGCCCTTTGATGGCGGCTCCCTGGGTCTGATCGAGAAGGCCATCTCGATGAGCGATCTCGGCCTGACCTGCAACAACGATGGCAAGGTGATCCGCATCAACATCCCGCCGCTCACCGAGGATCGGCGCAAGGAGCTCTGCAAACTGGCTGCCAAGTACGCCGAAGAGGGCAAGGTGGCCCTTCGTAACATCCGCCGTGATGCGATCGATAAGGTCAAGAAGCAGGAAAAGGATGGAGATCTCTCTGAGGATCAGAGCCGTGATGAGCAGGACAAGGTCCAGAAACTGACTGACAAGTACATCGCCGTGATCGACAAGCATCTGGCCGATAAGGAAGCGGACATTCTCAAGGTCTGATCCGCACTTGAGCGCCGCCGATCCCCTTGATGTCATCGTCATCGGCGCCGGTGCCGCCGGCTCCGCCGCGGCGTTTCACCTCGCCAGTCGGGGGCGGAGCGTTCTGATCCTTGAGCGCGAGCCGATGCCGCGGGCCAAGCCCTGCGGCGGCGGCATGGCCGCCTCCGTACAGCGCTGGTTTCCGTTCCCGCTGCTGCCGGTGGTTGATCAGGTGATTGAGCGGGTGCGTTTCAGCTGGTGCCTGGAGGATCCGGTCGTGGCGGAGTTGCCCGGTGATTCCCCGTTCTGGATCGTGCGTCGCTCACGCCTCGATCAGGCCATCGCTGAACAGGCCGTCCAGGCCGGAGCTGAGCTGCTGGATCGCTCCCCGGTTGAGGCGATCGAGCGTCACGGCGACCATTGGTGTGTCGTCTGTCCCGGCCACCGCTACCGCGCCCGCACGCTGGTGGTAGCGGATGGGTCCGCTTCCCCCTTCGCCACCGAGCTCGGTCTCGGTCCGCCACGGCCACGGTTTGCTGCGGCCGTGGCGGCGGAGGTGGAGGCCACGGTGCTCGATCCCGCCACCGCCCGGTTTGAGTTCGGCCTGGTGCGCCACGGTTTCAGCTGGGCCTTCCCGCGCCAGGGTGGGTGGAGCATCGGCGTGGGTACCTTCGTCGGCCGGGAGGCTGCCGATGCGGATGCGGTGCTGGGTCGGTTACTGCCAAGCCTGGGCCTTCCGGCCGACGCGGGCGAGCGGCGCAGCTCACCGCTGCGGGTCTGGGACGGTCATCATCCCCTGCATGGCGCCGCTGTGGTGGTGGTGGGTGATGCCGCCTCCCTCTGCGATCCATTCCTGGCCGAAGGGTTGCGGCCGGCCCTGCTGAGCGGCGTGCGCGCTGCGGCAGCCATCGATGCGGCCCTGGCCGCCCTGGCGGCCGGCGGTGCCGGCGATGAAGGGGCCGCATCGGCCGCCCTGGCTGGCTACACCGCAGCGATGCGCATGGAGTGGGGCGAATCGATGGCCTGGGGCCGGCGCATCGCCCAGGTGTTCTACCGGGTGCCGAAGGTGGGGTATCAGCTCGGGATCAAGCGCCCCACGGCACCTCGCCGGATCGCCCAGATCCTCTCCGGGGAGATGGGCTACGGCGACATCGCTCAACGGGTGATCAAGCGGTTGGTCTTCCAGCGCGGCTAGGTGATCAGCTGGGCTTGGTGCAGTCCTTGAGTTCGCGCAGCCGCTGATCGATCGATGCCAGCAGCTCGATGGCGAACATCGGCGATTCCTGCACGGCAAACAGGAACTTCTCACGGTTCATCACCAGCACGCGGCAGTCGCTGAGGGCGCGGGCATTGCCGTAGCGGCGGTGCTCCTGGGTCACAAGGGCACCGGCGCCGAACACATCGCCGGCGCGGATCACCTCATGGGCGCTGTCCTCGTTCCAACTGAGCTCGACGCTCCCCTCCAGCAGTCCGAACATGCAGTCGCCGGTCTCGCCGGAGCTGAAGATCAGGGAGCCGGGGGGGAAGTCCTTCACCTCGCCCTTGCTGGCGAGGGCCCGCATCGTGTCCAGGGCGTTCAACGTCATCACTGTTGCTGTGGCCCCAGTGTGCAGCAGCCTGGTTAAGACGCGCTGAGGGCCAGGGTTGCGCCGAGCCCCCCCACCACATCCGCTGGCAGCAGCCTGCCGTCATGGTCGGTGTCCAGGGCGTCGAACACGGCGTCGCTACCCAGCCATTCCTCGCGGGTGATGCAGCCGTCGCCATCGAGATCATTGAGCAGGAAGATCTCCTGGGCTGCGTGCTGGAAGGCCTTTGATCCCTCCAGTTCACCGAGGCGGTGGGCCAGCTGGGCTTCCAAGGTCTCGATCGCCTTGCTGAAGCCGCGGATGCCCTCGTCGAGCTTCTCGGTGGCCATCGGATCCTGGGCCATCATCGCCGCGAAGCCCGCATGATCGAGGTGCAGCTGGGCTTCCGTTGGAGCAGGGTTGAACGCGTTGAGGCGACGCTCCAGCTCGCCTTCGCTGTTGCGCAGCTGGTCGAGCAGGGCCGGCGAGATCGTCAGCAGATCGCAGCCTGCCAGTTCAATGATCTCCTCAATGTTGCGGAAGCTGGCTCCCATCACCTCGGTTTTGTAGCCGTAGGTCTTGAAGTAGTTGAAGATCTGGGTCACCGACACCACACCGGGATCCTCGGCACCGGGATAGCTGTCGCGGCCGGTGTGCTTCTTGTACCAGTCGAGGATGCGCCCCACGAAGGGGGAGATCAGCGTCACACCGGCTTCGGCGGCGGCAACCGCCTGCGCGAAGCTGAACAGCAGGGTGAGGTTGCAGTGGATGCCTTCCTTCTCCAGCACCTCGGCGGCCTTGATCCCCTCCCAGGTGGAGGCGATCTTGATCAGCACCCGATCGCGGCTGATGCCCGCCTGGCGGTACAGGCCGATCAGCTTGCGGGCCTTGACGATCGTCGCCTCGGTGTCGAAGCTCAGCCGTGCATCCACTTCCGTGGACACGCGGCCAGGCACGATCTGCAGGATCTCACGACCGAAGATCACACAGATCTCATCGAGGGCCTCGCGCACCACCTCCTCGGCTGGGGCGTCATTGCCGCATACCTCGCGGGATTCGCGCAGGGCGGTGTCGATCAGGTTCTGGTAGGTAGGGATCTGCGCTGCCGCCAGGATCAGCGAGGGGTTGGTTGTGGCGTCGCGTGGGGTGAACTGCCGGATGGCGTCGATGTCGCCGGTATCGGCAACCACCACGGTCATCGCCGCCAGTTGATCGAGCAGGTTGGCCATGCGGGCCCCACAGGTGGTTTCAAGCTAGCCAGGGCAAGCGGAGTCAGCTCCGTCTGTCATCAACCGGTCATGGGTCGCCGACCCGCCGGCGGAATCTTCTCGATCACCAGCAGCGCTTCGATGATCTGGCGTGCCACTGGCACCGCCACCGTCGAGCCATAGGCGTTGCTGCCCTGGGGCTCGTCCACCACCACCAGCACCACGAAGCGGGGGTCGTTGATCGGCAGATGGGCCACGAAGCTGCAGATGCGTGCACCCGGGATGTAGACGCCGTTTTCGGCTTTCTGCGCGGTCCCGGTCTTGCCGCCGATCCGGTAGCCGGGGATGGCCACGCCTTTGCCACTGCCCTTCTCCACCACCGTCTCCATCCAGTTCAGCACCGTCTGCGTGATCTCCGGTTTGAGGAGTTGCACGCCCGATGCAGGCGGTGGCGGGGCCAGGTCATCGCCCGAGCGCAGGCCGCGGGTGATGTGTGGGCTGACGAGACGACCACCATTGGCGAGCATCCCGTGCAGCTGAACCAGTTTCAGCGGAGTCAGGTTGAATCCCTGGCCGAAGGCGGCCGTGGCCGGTTCGATCGGTTGGCTGCGGAAGTCCTCCAGGGTCTTCAGCTGTCCGGCCTGGGCGCCCGGAAGGTCGGTGTCCGGAGTGCTGTCGATGCCGAGCGCATGCAGCCAGTGCCAGAACTTCTCCGGTTTCACCCGCCGCATGGCCTGCACCATGCCGACGTTGCTCGACACCTGCAGGACGGTGGGGAAATCGATCAGGCCGTTGGCCTTACGGTCGTGATTGAAGATCGGCCAGCCGCCGATGGTGAGCTGACCGTTGTCCAGCACCTTGCCGGACGGATCGATGGCGTTCTCCTGCAGCGCGATCGCCAGGTTGATCGGCTTGAACGTCGATCCGGGTTCGTAGAGGTCCTGCACGGACCATTCACGGAACAACCCCGGTTTGTAGTCCCAGAACTTGTTCGGGTCGTAGGTGGGTGTCGACGCCAGCGCCACCAGTTCGCCGTTGCGAACATCCATCACGATCGCCACACCCCGCTTGGCTCGCCACTGCTTGACCTGCTTGCTCAGGGCCAGCTGGGCCACCTGCTGCAGGCGGGCATCGAGCGTGAGCTGCAGCCGCAGGTCGTCGCCGTACAGCACCCCGGCCTGCAGGCCGGCCGGCAGCGGCGTGCCATCGGCACCGCGGCGCAGTCTGCGGGCGGCTTCATGGCGGCGTAGATCGCTGTCGCGGCTTTGTTCCAGGCCAGCCTGCGGCACCCGTTCGAGATTGAGGAAGCCGACCACGTTGGCGAACAGATTGCTCTGCGGGTACACCCGCTGGGGATAGGCCTCGAGATCGAGTCCGCTGATGCCGAGCCGCCGCACCGCGTGCGCGGTTTCCGGGTCGAGATCGGTGGCCAGCTTCACGCCGGAGCGGCGGCCTTCCATCGCCCGCACCAGATCGGCCATCGGCATCCCCAGCAACGTCGACAACTCGCGGGCGACGTCGAGTGGGCTGCGCAGTTTGCCGGGATCGTCGCCCGCGAAGGCGAAATAGCGGGGATGGGCCCAGAGCGTGAAGCGCTCCTCATCGAGCGCCACCAACCTGCCCTGGCGATCGACGATCGTGCGACGTTTGCCGATCGGTGTGATCGTCTGTGTCTGGACGGCCCGGGCCCGCTGCTGTAGATCCGGACCCTGAACCACCTGCACCCAGGCCAGCCGAACCGCCAGGCCAGCGAGGCCTGCGGCCAGCAGGGCGAACACCAGCCAGAGCCTGGCGGCAGGCACCGCGCTGAGGGTCACGACCCTGCGATGGCGTCCGGCACGCCGCCGCACCTGGACGTCGACCATCTCAGTAGCCCGCCGGGATGTGGCTGGTGTTGACCTGGGTCAGAAGCGCATTCAGGCCGTCGTCTGCCTCGGCCTGAGGGGGTGGGGACACGTAGAGCAGTTTCTCGCTGCTGGTGGGCTGCAGCAGATTGGGCCGACGCGTGGCCGCCAGATGGTGCTGCTCGAGAACCGCTGCCGATTCCTGCAGGCGGTGCTCCAGCCGCTGCGCCGCCTCGAGCTGTTGAAAGTCATTGCCCCACTGGCCCTGCCAGTGCAGGGTCAGTCCGCTCAGCCCGAGCACGGCGAACCCAAGGCCGACCAGGCTGCCATTGGCAATGCGGTGCAGGCTGGAGAGCCAGGGTGACTGCCGCTCAACCCGCTGAGCTGACAGCGATCCCTCGATCAGCTGTAGCGGGCGGCGGATCGGATTGGCGCGCCGCTGCGTTGGCTGTTTTACCGCTACGGCGACCACGACAGTGCTCCTTGACTGCGCAAGTGAACCATGCGACCGACCCTTGAGCAAGGCTGTTGCAACAGCGAGCAAGGCCGTTGCAGGGGCCTGAACCCTTGGCTCGACCCAGGGTGGTCACCCGGCGAGCAGTACCAGGTTGCAGAAGGTCAGTCCGTTCCAGAGGGCGTGCATCAGCACACAACACCCGAGACGGCCACTGCTCCAGCGCAGCCAGCCCAGGCCAAGCCCGAGCATGAACAGGGGGGGCAGTTCGCCAAGGCTCAGGTGTGCCACCGCGAAGACAAGCGCGCTCAGCAGCACGCCGCCCAGCCCGCCCAGCTCACGAGCGGCCACCGGCAGCAGAACGCCGCGGAACAGGGTCTCCTCAAACAGCGGCGCCAGAACCACGGCCGTGAGCGCGAAACAGCCCAGAGCTGTCGGATCCTGACTGCGCAGCACCAGATCCAACAGCGGATTGCTGCCGCCGGGATCTCCCCAGAGCTGGCTCTGCAGCCACCCCACCAGGCTCACCAGGGGCAGCACCATCAGCAGCCCGCGCAGGGCCCGGCCCAGGGACGACGACAGGGGCCGCCAGTGAAAGGGCAACCAGCCATCCACCGTTGGTGCCGGCCCCAGCCCGCGAACCATCAGGGCCAGGATCAGCAGTGGTCCGGCCATCAGGGCCAGATACGACACCAGCACGGTCAGGCCCTCGCGCAGCGGGCTCGTCACGCCAAACAGGCGCAGCACCGCCTCCAGCGCCGGCGCCAGCAGCAACGGCGTCAGCAGTTCCCCCACCACCACGAAGCCACCGGCGATCAGCAGCACTGCATCGAGGGCGCTCAGGGGCGGCCCCTCGATCGCAGGCAGCGGTGCGCTGCGGCGTCGCCAGCGCAGCCACAGCTCGCGCAGCAGCAGGCCGATGCCCACCATCAGGACCACCAGGGGAAGCACCGTCACCGCCAGCAGTTCCGCCAGGGCGCGGCTGGCCACCCGCTCGGTGCCACAGCGCGCTGCCCCGTCGAGGGCCTCGCAGCTCCATTGGCGCAGCAGTGAGCGCTGCTCCGGCCAGCGGGGCGGCGGCGGCGCCTCCCCCAGCAGGGCCCTTGCCACCGCCACCTCGGGGCTGTCAGGGCCCGGTTCCGTCGCCAGCGTCTGCAGTAGCGGCCGCGCCTCGGCGTCGCGCTGCAGGCGCAGCAACAGGTTGAGCACCTGCG
>RFPK01000041.1 GCA_009926195.1 Synechococcaceae bacterium WB4_1_0192
GCGGGACCCGCCGGCCAGCAGACGCCCCAGGGCCGGCAGCACCAGTGCCAGGCGGATGAACGACACATCGGCCACCGCCAGATCGGGCCAGGGGTCCGCCTCGCCGTAGAGCTGCTCGGGCTGCAGGTGACGCAGGTTGGTGCGCTCCTTCAGCACCAGACGCGGATCCGTGCGCAGGCTCCAGGCGGTCTGGCCATAGCCCACATCGACGCCGTACACGCGGGCGGCGCCGTGCTGCAGCAGGCAGTCGCTGAAGCCACCGGTGGAGATGCCGCCATCGAGGCACACCCGCCCCTCCAGGGCCAGCGGGAAGGCCTCGATGGCCGCCACCAGCTTCTCGCCACCGCGGGACACGAAGCGCTGGGGCTGCTCCACCTGCAGCTCCGCCTCCAGGGCCAGCTCCAGACCCGGCTTGTCGAGCACGCGATCCCCGCTGCGCACCTTGCCGGCACGGATCAGCTGCTGCGCCTGCTGGCGACTGGCGGCGAGGCCGCGCTCCACCAGCTGCAGATCCAGACGTTGCTTGCGGGCCATCGGCAGTGATCGCTGCAGCCTTCCCGCATCGTGCCGCAGCAGCGCTGAGGGGCCGTGACAAATCCACACGGGAAACGGAACAAAAACAGGCCCTGACGGCGGAAGGCTGGATTTGCTCCAGAGGATGGCGATCAGCTCAGGGAGCCCCCCCGATGGCGCGCCTCAACGCCCGCACCGCCAGCCAGCGCCATCCAGCGCCAGCCAGCAATGTGATGGAGCTGCTGCAGCCGGGCAGCTTCGTGAAACTGCGCAACCAGCCGGACGATCTGCCCCCCTTCCAGCTGATCCACTGCCGCGGCGGGCGCTGCTGGGTGCGCCAGCAGACCTGGGGCCCGCTGGTGCACTGGGAAGTGGAGCACCGCCAGCTCACCGCCAGCTGAGCGGCGCCTGCGCAGCCAGGGCTGGCAGGAGGGCCGTTCCATACATTGGTCTTGAAGTGAGCCCACGGCGGCCTTGATCGAGCGTTACACCCTGCCCGAGATGGGCGCCATCTGGAGTGAGGAAGCCAAGTTCCAGAGCTGGCTGGATGTGGAGATCGCCGCCACGGAAGCCAACTGCGAGCTGGGCCGCGTCCCCGCCGAAGCCGTGGCCACGATCAAGGAGAAGGCCGCCTTCAGCGTCGAACGCATCCTCGAGATCGAGGCCGAGGTGCGGCACGACGTGATCGCCTTCCTCACCAACGTCAACGAGCACGTGGGTGATGCCGGCCGCCACATCCACGTGGGCATGACCAGCTCGGATGTGCTGGACACCGGCCTGGCCCTGCAGATGAAGGCCTCGGTGGCGCTGCTGCGCACCGAGCTGGACGCCCTGGCCGAGGCCATCCGCGAGCTGGCCCGCGCCCACAAGGGCACGGTGATGATCGGCCGCTCCCACGCCATCCACGGTGAGCCGATCACCTTCGGCTTCAAGCTGGCCGGCTGGCTGGCCGAAGTGGAGCGCAACCGCGAGCGCCTGGAGCGGCTGGAAACGGTGGTGAGCGTGGGCCAGATCAGCGGCGCGATGGGCACCTACGCCAACACCGACCCTCGGGTCGAAGAGATTGCCTGCGCCAAGCTTGGCCTGGTGCCCGACACCGCCAGCACCCAGGTGATCTCCCGCGATCGCCACGCCGAATACGTGCAAACACTGGCGCTGGTGGGCGCCGCCCTGGAGCGCTTCTCCACCGAGATCCGCAACCTGCAGCGCACCGACGTGCTGGAGGTGGAGGAGAACTTCGCCAAGGGCCAGAAGGGCAGCTCGGCCATGCCCCACAAGCGCAACCCCATCCGCAGCGAGCGCATCGGCGGCCTGGCCCGCGTGCTGCGCAGCTACGTGGTGGCGGCCCTGGAGAACTGCGCCCTCTGGCACGAGCGCGACATCAGCCACAGCTCCGTGGAGTCAGCCACAGCTCCGTGGAGCGGATGATGCTGCCCGACTGCTCCGTGACCCTGCACTTCATGCTGCGGGAGATGACCGCCGTGGTGAAGGGCCTGGGCGTGTACCCGGACAACATGGCCCGCAACATGAACGTGTACGGCGGCGTGGTGTTCAGCCAGCGGGTGCTGCTGGCCCTTGTGGAAGCCGGCATCAGCCGCGAGGAGGCCTACCGGATCGTGCAGCGCAACGCCCACACCGCCTGGAACACCGCCGGCGGCGACTTCCGCGCCAACCTGGAGGCCGACGCCGACGTGACCTCCAACCTCAGCGCCGAGCAACTGGCCGAGTGCTTCTCCACCGACCTGCACCAGGCCAACCTGGGCGTGATCTGGGAGCGGCTGGCGATCTAGGCCCGGTGATAGGGCCCGCCCTGCTGGATGCTCAGGGCCCGGTAGAGCTGCTCCAGCAGCAGCAGCCGGGCCAGCTCGTGCGGGAAGGTCATCGGTGAGAGGCTGAGCTGCCAGCTGGCCTGGGCCTTGATGGTGGGATCCAGGCCATCGGCGCCGCCGATCACGAAGGCCAGCCGCTCCGATCCGGAGCCCTCAAGCCGCTGGGCGAAGGCAGTGGAAGGGAAGGTGCGCCCCTCCTCGGTGAGGGCCACCAGCCGCTCCTCGGGCCGCAGGGCGCCGCGGATCAGCTCCGCCTCGCGGGCCATGCCACCATCGCGCAGCTCCACGATCTCCAGCCCCGGCAGCCGCTTGAGATAGAGGGCCACGCCCTCGTTCAGCCAGCCCTTGCGGACCTTGCCCACCGCCAGGATGCGGATGCGGGAGGGGTTGAGCACGGGGCGCGAACCTGGCTGCTGGCACGCTACCGGCAACTGACGCCACGGCCGCCATGCCCCCAGCCCTGCTCTGGACACCCTATGCCGACTGGATCTACACAGCTGTCAGCACCACCGGGCTACTGCTGATCGTCTGGCTGGTGCTCAGGCCGCGGGGGTGATCAATGGGCCGGGCACTGGCTAGTAGCCATGACGGAGCCGGCGGATCTGCAGCTCAATCTGTCTGTACTCCTGTTGAGCCGCAGCGCGCGACTGCAGCAGCTCCTCGGATGGAGCTCCGGAGCACGCGCCGATCGCGTCTTCAAGGCTGCGCAGAACGTACAGCTGCTCAACGAGCCTCTGCTCTAGATCTTCCAGCTGGTGAGCCCAGAGAAGAGGCCTGCCCTTTGCACGCGTCACGATCAGCACCTCTGCGAGACAGCCGCGCCATCCAGTCGGCCTGGCCAATGATGACACTGCGGCTCAGCTCCCGGGCCGCGATCATGGCGACTTGATCACGTGAGTGAAGTGAGCTACTGCTGCGCTCATTGAGATCGCACCACAAAGCGCTCTTGCTTCACCTCTATACATCCCAAATCACACCTCACAGCCATGAAATTACTCAGGCTCCGCTGGCTCTAGATTCCGCTCATCTTCGCAACGGCAGGGGCAGGGCATGGGGCCTGGGTGTTGCAGCGCACAGAGGGGATTTGCGTAGGCCTGTCTATTGAACGACTGCGGTACGCACAGCTCAATGATCAGCAACACTTGGAATTAAGCTGTCTTGGCGCTCATGCCCGTATCGATGCGGCGAGGGGCCATGCAAGACCAGCCTGCAGGAGCATCCTGAAACAAGCTGGATTACTGCCATGACTTGACCGCCACCGCAAGACCGCGAGCGACGACATCACCGGACGCCCGAACCCACCCTTAAGCCTCCTGATTGCTTAGCCAGCTTCGCCTTGCTGCAATGGCTCTGGGCCATCACAATGGAGACGGCGCTGATCAGCCAGCGGGGATTATCCGACGAGTTGTTTGAAGACATTCAATTCATCGAACAAGCCCAAACAGAGCCTCTGAACACCTGAATTCTCAGGCAAGCGGACAGTGGGCCTCGTCAGGATGGATGCTCAATTCAAATCACGGACGTAATTGATGTTTCCGGCGGCAGCACAGCCAATGCTTCTGCAGGTGATTCTTCATCCACCGGTGGCTCCAGCGGCCCCGCTACCCGCGCCGTGGCGGGGTTGGCGCCAGCGCCCGCGGCGGCCAGCAGGTCGATCGGTTCGCACACCGGGAAGCGGTTGATCGCCTTGAGGGCGGCGCGGGCCTTGCTGCGCAGCTGTTCGCTGATCGCCTCGCAGTAGGGGATCTGGGCCAGCAGATCCACGGTGCGGCGCATGATCCGCACCACATCGCCCTCATCGAGCGAGGTGTTGGCGATCAGATCGTTCCAGCTCACGCCCCTGGCCCAGGCGTGCACCAGGCCCATCAGCTCTTCCTCGTACCAGAGCGGCATCACCACGTGGGCGCGCTCCTGCTGGCGCTGCAGTTCGCGGCGCAGGCCGCGCAGGTCGTGCATGGCCTCCTCGGCGGCGGGCGGCGGCGGGAAACCGCTCCACAGATCCGGGCGGTTCACCTCGGTGGAGATCGCCTCCAGCACCGCCGCCAGATCCGCAGGCTCCAGCTCATCGAGGTGGCCGCTCATCAGCGCCAGCCCCAGCCAGAGCTCGTTGTCGCCGCGCAGGGCGGCCACGGTGCGGCCGATCTCGGTGGGTTCGAGCCCCTCCTCACCGGCCAGGCAGCCGAAGAAGCGCAGGATCTCGATCAGGGCCAGGAAGGTGTCCCAGTGGCGGTTGGCGCGGAAGTGCAGGATCCGCTGCCGCTCCTCGATCTCCGCCTCCAGCTCCTCGATGCGGAAGCGCTGTTTCTTCAGCTTCTTGCGATCACCGGCCCCGTGGGCCGGGTGCAGCTCCAGGGCCAGCTCCAGCTCCCGCACCAGGTGCGCCTGGGCCTGCACCTCACCGGCCAGGTCGTACTGGGGGGTGGCCATGTCATGGCGGCGGGCCATGTGCGCCACCGCCAGGGCCAGGCCACCGCTGGCCTGATCGCCGTGGCGCAGCTCACCGGAGCGGTGCATCTCGGGCGCATCCACCTCCCTCACCTGCAGGCAGCTCAGCTCGGCGTGCAGGGCCACCACGGCGCTGCAGGGCAGCAGCACCCAGACGTTCTCATCGGTGAGGCAGAGCAGCAGCGGGAACTGGCCCGGCCCCTCCACCTTCTCCACCACCACCGCCGGGGTGACACGGCTGCGCAGCACCGGCGCCTTCAGGCTCACCAGGGTGCCCTCGCTGGCGAAGCGCAGCGCCAGGGTGAGCTCATGGGCCAGGGTCTCCTCGGCCTGCTGCTGCAGGATCCGCAGCAGCCGCCGCTCCTCGCGCAGGCGGCCGCGCTGCTTCTCGTAGTCCTCGAAGTCGTCCCAGGCGACCTCCACGGCCTCACCGCTCAGCTGGCTCAGCTGGGCACGCAGCTCGCTGATGCGCGCCTCGTCCTCAACCAGATCCAGGGTGGCGAGATAGCGGCCGAAGCTGCGCTCCACCAGCTCCCTGGCCTTGGCCAGGTCGTGGCGCTGCAGCAGGTTGAGCACCATGCCATAGCTGGGGGTGAACTGGCTCACCAGCGGATCGGCCGGCGCCAGGGCCAGCTGGCCCGCCTCGCGCACCCCCTCGAAGCGGCTCTGCACCGTCACCACATAACCCTGGGTGTCGAGACCGCGGCGGCCGGCCCGGCCCGCCATCTGCAGGAACTCGCTGCCCATCAGCGGCCGGTGGCCCCGCTCGGTGCGCTTGGAGAGGGCCGAGATCACGGTGCTGCGGGCCGGCATGTTGATGCCCGCCGCCAGGGTTTCGGTGGCGAACACCACCTTCACCAGCCCCTGCTGGAACAGCTCCTCGATCAGTTCCTTCCAGGCCGGCAGCACACCGGCGTGGTGGGCGGCGATGCCGCGCAGCAGGGCGTCGTCGTGGCCGCCATCGCGCACGGCCTCCGGTGTGGCGGCGATGAAGGCCTCCAGCCGGGCGGCAATGCGGGCCTGCTCCTCGGGCGTGACCAGGCAGACCTTGCCCAGATCGCGCACGGCCTTGTCGCAGCCGCGGCGACTGAAGATGAAATAGATGGCCGGCAGCATCTCCCGCTCCGCCATCTGCGCCACCACGAAGCCCAGGGGCGGGGCTTCAGGCTGGGGCGGCTTCGGGGTCTTGGGGCCCTTGCGCTTGTTGCCCTTCGGCGCGCGCCACACCTTGCAGTTGGGGTGCAGACCGGTGCCCTCGTCGTTGAGCAGCGGGTGCAGACCCTTGGCGCTGCAGAAGCTGAAGGCCAGCGGCACCGGCCGGAAATCGCTGAGCACCAGCCGGGTGGGGCCATGCACCCGCTCGATCCAATCGGTGAGCTGACCGGCATTGGCCACCGTGGCCGAGAGGGCCACCAGCTGCACCGAGGGCGGGCAGTGAATGATCGATTCCTCCCACACCGTGCCGCGCTGGGAGTCGTTCATGTAGTGGCACTCATCGAGCACCACCGCCTCCACATCCGCCAGGGGGTCGTCGCCGGAATCCGCTTCCGCGTAGAGCATGTTGCGGAAGATCTCGGTGGTCATCACCACCACCGAAGCCTCGCGGTTCACCGTGAGATCGCCGGTCATCAGGCCAACGCGCTCGCTGCCGAACTGCTCGCGGAAATCGCGCAGCTTCTGGTTCGACAGCGCCTTGAGCGGCGTTGTGTAGAAGACCTTCTGGCCGTGGGCCAGGGCGCGGTGAATGGCGTACTCGCCCACCAGCGTCTTGCCGGAGCCGGTGGGGGCGCTCACCACCACCGAATGGCCCTGGTTCAGGGCATCGATCGCCTCCAGCTGGAAGCCATCGAGCGGAAACGGAAACAGCTCCTGCAGGGGCGGAACAGGCAGCAGCCCGGCTGGGGCGGACACCTCCATGCGCGCGTCAGCAGGCGCGGGGGCTGGCTGGGATGCCTCGGGGCGGCGGCTGGTCATACCTGATCCTATGGGCGCCGCGACTGGGCAGACTGAACCGATCCCTTCCCGGATGGACCGGCCCAGGTGACGGCAGCAGCGGGCGATCCCCTGGCACCTCTGGGCCTGGCCCTGGCGGCGGTGCCGCCGGAGCGGCGGCGGCGGCTGCGCAGCTTCCAGCCCGCAGGCACCGCGAGCCTGCGCGGCGAGGAGGGCGCCCCACTACTGGATCTGGCCAGCAACGACTACCTCGGACTGGCCTGCCATCCGACCCTGCAGAACGCCGCGGCCACCGCCATCGCCCGCGAGGGTGTGGGGGCCGGCGCCTCACGGCTGGTGTGCGGCGGCCGGGCGGTGCACAGCGAGCTGGAGCAGGCGCTGGCCCACTGGCTGGGGCGGGAGCGGGTGCTGCTGTTTCCCAGCGGCTTCCAGGCCAACCTGGCGGCCGTGGCGGCCCTGGCGGATCGCCACAGCCTGGTGCTGGCCGACCGCCTGATCCACCACTCCCTGCTGGTGGGGGTGCGGGCCTGCGGGGCGCGACTGCAGCGCTTCGCCCACAACGACCTGGCCGATCTGGAACGGCGCCTGCAGCGGGCCCGCCGCGCCGCGCCGCAACAACGGCTGCTGGTGCTGAGCGAGAGCCTGTTCTCGATGGAGGGCAGCTCCCCGGATGCGGCCGCGCTCGCCGCGCTCTGCCAGCGGCACGGTGCAACGCTGCTGCTCGATGAGGCCCATGCCCTCGGGCTGCTCGGCCCGGGGGGCCGCGGCCTCGGCCATGGGCTGGAGGCGATCAGCCTGATCAGCGGCACCTTCGGCAAGGCCTTCGGCAGCGGCGGCGCCTTCCTGGCCGGTGGCGCGGCGGTGGGCGAGTGGCTGCTGCAGCACTCCGGCCCGTTCCGCTACACCACCGCCCTGGCACCACCGCTGGCCGCCGCGGCCTTGGCGGCGCTGCGGCTGCTGGAGCAGGAACCGGAGCGGGGCCAGGCGTTGCTGGAGCGGGCTGAATGCTGGCGGCAAGCCCTGAGCGCCGCCGGCTGGCCGCGCCCGCCCGGCATCGGACCGATCCTGCCGCTGCTGGTGGGCGACGACCGGCGCGCCCTGGCGCTGCAGGAGCAGCTGGAGCGATCAGGCCTGCTGAGCATCGCGATCCGGCCGCCCACGGTGCCGACCGGTACGGCCCGGCTGCGGCTGGTGCTGCGCCACGACCTGCCCGCCGGCAGCCTGGAGCGACTGCTGGAGGCCTTGAGCACGGCCGACCCCGGCGCCGATCCCAGCACCGCAGGAGCGCGGCAACCATGAGCAAGGCCATCATCGCCATGCACGGCTGGGGAGGCGACAGCCGCGCCTGGAGCCCATGGCTTGAGGGGGCTCAGGCGCGTGGCTGGTCGCTGGCCTGCGGCGAACGGGGCTATGGCCAGCTGGAGCCGGTGCTGCCCGGCTGGCAGGAGGGTCAACGGCAACGGGTGCTGATCGGCCATTCCCTCGGCCCCCACCTGCTGCCGGCGGAGCTGTGGCAGTCGGCCACGGCCGTGGTGCTGCTGGCCAGCTTTGCGGCGTTCGTGCCGCCGGGCCGCGATGGCCGACCGGTGGCGGCGGCCCTGCGGGCGATGGCGACCCGCCTGGCGGCAGGCGATGCGCAGGCCCAGCTCCGCGATTTCTTGGCCCGGGTAGCCGCCCCCTTCCCCGTCTCACGCCTGCCGGTCGGGCCACTGCAGCAGGGTCTCTCAACCGCGGGATGCGCACGGCTGCAGCAGGACCTGCAGCTATTGGCAGCGACGACGGGCCTGCCCACCGGCTTCCCCACCGAGGTGCCCGTGCTGATCGTGGAGGCGGAAGACGACCAGATCGTGTCGGCCGCCAGCCGGGCGCTGCTGCGGGCGGCGCTGCCGCAGGCGGAGGTCTGGACGCTGCAGCGGGCGGGCCATGCCCTGCTCGACCACGACCTGGCCAGGGCGGTGCTGGAGTGGGTGAGTGATGGCCAGCCCTGAGCACAGCGATGCCCTGTTCGGCAGCCGCGTGCAGGACTGTTTCGGTCGCAGCGCCGGACGCTACGAGCAGGGCGCGCAGCTGCAGGCGGCGATCGCGGCCCGCCTGGGGCGACACTGCCGGCGGCTGGCGGCGCAGATTCCCGCAGGCCCCCGCGCCGATCTCGGCGCCGGCAGCGGGCTGCTCGGCCGCGCCGTTGAGGCCAACCTGAACGGTCCGCCGCTGCTGCGGGTGGATCAGTGCAGCGCCCTGCTGGCACAGGAACCCGGCAGCGCTGCGGGCCAGCGGCCGCCACAGCTGGCCTGGGATCTCAACGCTGGCCTCCCGCCGGCGCTCGGCGGCGCCGCCCTGCTGGCCTCGAGCTTCGCGCTGCAGTGGCTGGAGCACCCGGAGCAGCAGCTGGCCGCCTGGTGCCAACAGCTGGCACCTGGTGGCTGGCTGGTGCTGGCGGTACCCACCGCCGGCAGCTTCGGGATCTGGCGCGCCGCGGCAGCGGCGGCAGCCGTGCCCTACAGCGGTCTGCCCCTGCCGCCGGCCGCTCCCCTGGAGGCCATCGCGCAGGCGCAACTGCAGCTGCAACGGCTGCAGCGGCTGCGCTTCAACCGGCCGAACCGCGGCGCCCGCGACCTGCTGCACCAGATCAAGAGCATCGGTGCCCAGGCCAGCCGCCAACGGCGTCTGAGCACGGGTGAACTGCGCCGCCTGATCGACCACTGGCCCGGGCCTGATCATGCGGTGAACTGGGAGGTGCTGCTGCTGCTGGGCCAGAAGCGATGAGAATGGAGAGGCACACCGCCCCGGGGCCGGGGGTGCAACGGCTTGTGGTGTGCGGCACCGACACCGATGTGGGCAAGACGGTGGTCAGCGCCCTGCTGGTGCAGGGGCTGGTGGCCCACTACTGGAAGCCGGTGCAGTGCGGGCTGGAGAACGGCGAGGGCGACCGGGAGCGGCTGGGACGCTGGCTGGGGATCAGCGCGGATCGACTGCTGCCGGAGGCCTACCGCTTCGGGCATCCGGTGTCGCCGCACTGGGCCGCCGAACTGGCCAGCGACGATCCCGGGCGGCTGGGGCCGCCGATAGATCCAGCCCGGCTGGACCTGCCGAAGCCAGCGGGATCGCTGGTGGTGGAGAGCGCCGGTGGGCTGCTGGTCCCCCTGCGCCGCGACTGGTTGCAGATCGATCAGATCCAGCGCTGGGGACTCCCGGTGCTGCTGGTGGCCCGCAGCGGCCTCGGCACCCTCAACCACACCCTGCTATCGCTGGAAGCGCTGCAGCGGCGTCGCATTCCCGTGCTGGGGCTGCTGCTCAATGGCCCGGATCACGCCGACAACCCACGCACGCTCGAACAACTCGGTGGCGTGCCGCTGCTGGGCTGCCTGCCGCCCCTGACGACCATCGATGCCGCCAGCCTGGCGAGGCAATGGCACGACCTGGATCTCACCCATAAGCTCGGGTCAGCGCCTGAACCGCAAGCCTGAGCCGTCGATGAAAGCCACCACCATCGCCGTCAGCGCAGCGGTCGCCGTGATCTGCGCCGCCATCCTGGTGCTGCTCACCGACATTGAGGTGACGGTGACCCGCTGGTGGAGCTGCGGCCCGCTGGCAACGACCACCGAGGTGCAGAGCCGCATGTGCCAGCAAGAGCGCTGAACTCAGCTGTAGCGCGCCTTGATCGGGCAGTGCCCGGTGATCACGGCCACGTTGTTCTCCGCCATGGCCAGGGGCCAGCCCTGGCGCAGCTGATCATGGATCTGCTCGATCTGAATCGCATTCCAGCCGCGGGCCTCCAGGCGGACCCGAACGCTCTGCCACTGACCCTCGGCGAACACCTCGGTGGCGCTCCAGGGGCGACCTGAGCGATGGGGGCTCAACTGTTCAGGCGGCAGGAACCGGTTGGAAACCGGCTGATGGCGAGGCCCACCACAATCCATGGCGTCGCTGGCGTCAATCGGTGTTCCCCCATCCTGGCGAGCGCTGCAGCTGTTGGCAGGTTCAGGGCCCCGCGAGGATGGCCGCCTCCACATCAGCGCGGCTGAATCCATAGGGAAAGTGCCGCTCCACGCCAGCAGTGGCGCCCTGCGGCCCAGCGCCGGGCAGCCAGCGCACGCTCAGCTCCTCAACGGCGAGTTCGATCTCAGCGCTCCAATCCGGCCGCCGTAGATCCCACAGGCATGCGTTTGGCCCCCGCTGAATCGCCCCCAGCTGCGTCAGCCAGCACTCCAGGGCCGGCAGCGGATGGTTGTACAGCGGTGCCTGGGGGGACGGCAGTTCCGACATCCGCAGCGGAGGACAGGCTGGAATCGGCAGTCTGACCGGCAACGGTCCACCAGCTGGGGGCCCGCAGGAAGGCAGCGCCGCGCGCCCAGGCCAGCCCGACGCCGAGCACCAGGCTGAACACGACCGCCAGCGCCAGCAGCAGCAGGGCAAACCATTCACCGCCCGAGAGGGCGCGGCGCACCGGCTCGGGGGTTCGGCGAACCGACGCTGGCGGTGCA
>RFPK01000401.1 GCA_009926195.1 Synechococcaceae bacterium WB4_1_0192
TGCGGGCGATGGCGTCGTTGCGGTACACGCCGTCCTTCCACACGATGTCCTCGTAGCTGAACAGCTCACCGGCGCGGCAGCAGAGCTTGTCGCCGGCGGCGTTGATCACCTCCACGATGCCGCGGCGCACGCCATAAATCGCCTCAGCAGGCTCACCGCGGCGAAATATGGCGCCGCCCGTGGGGAACGACAGGGTTTCGCTATCCACCTGGGTGGCCATCAGATCCACCGGTGTGGCCGCAGACACACTCACAGCCAAGGCACCCACCTCCGGGCTTTCACGGAATCCCTTCAGCTTGGCACCGCTGTTCGGCCTACGTGGCCAACGCGAACACATCCGCGACCAGGACTTACGGATCTTTGGCTTGTCTTCAGCTTTCCAGCAGATCCGCGAGGGCGAGCTGGCGGTTGTGGGTTCCAGGCTCGCCGCTGAGCGGCAGCCGCGGCGGCCGGGCCGTCCAGTGATGGCACCACAGCTCCGAGGCCAGCTCGGCGTGGATCGGCAGCCGGCGCAGGCGGCACCAACCCGGCTCTGCGCCGGTGGGCAGCACGCAATGGCGGCAGCTGCGGCAGCAGGGGCGATTGCCCATCCAACGGGCCTGCGGGCGCCCAACGTAGTCAGCATTCCCAAACTCCGCCAGTGAGACCCGCCAAACTGCGGGTTCTCTTCCGCTCGCCCGCCATGGCCGCCACGGAACCGCTGCAGCGCACGCCCCTGTTCGAGGCCGCCCGCAGTGCCGGCGGGCGCATGGTGCCTTTTGCCGGCTGGGAGATGGCGGTGCAGTTCGGCGGCCTGCTGCAGGAGCACCAGGCGGTGCGCCAGCGCGCCGGCGTGTTCGACATCTCCCACATGGGGGTGCTGCGCCTGCGGGGCGATGGCGTCAAGGACGCCCTGCAGACCCTCGTGCCTTCCGACCTGTTCCGCATCGGCCCCGGCGAGGCCTGCTACACCGTGCTGCTCAACGAGGCCGGCGGCGTCCGCGACGACCTGATCGTGTACGACTGCGGCCACAGCCCGGATCCAACCGTGGGCGGCAGCAGCGAGGAGCTGGTGCTGGTGATCAACGCCGCCTGCGCCGAGGCCGACACCGCCTGGCTGCGCCAGGCCCTCGAACCCCAGGGCATCCGCATCAGCGACGCCAAGGGCGACGGGGTGCTGCTGGCCCTGCAGGGGCCCGAGGCACCCGCCCGGCTGGAAGCCCTCACAGGCAGCGATCTCAGCGGCCTGCCGCGCTTCGGCCACCGCCAGCTGCAGCTGGGCCCGGCGGCCGGCGCCGCCGCAGGTGCCGGCGTGTTCGTGGGGCGCACCGGCTACACCGGCGAGGACGGC
>RFPK01000402.1 GCA_009926195.1 Synechococcaceae bacterium WB4_1_0192
AGGCGTTTACGCGTATCTCCCAGGGCACACTGGAACGCTCGGCGCAGCGCCACGACTGGTTCTTCCGCATTGGCCCCGGTGGCCGCCAGATCGGGCACGGCGAACTCGATTTCAGCGCCATCATGAGGCTGATGGCGAAAATCGATCCGTCGTATCAGAGCTGAGTAATCGCGGCCGGCGCGCCCCGCCACTTGGCTGCATACACCCGCAGGCTCTCAGTCCAGGCTTCGGACTTGACCGATTCGCCGCGGCTTCGGTGGGTGAGCGCAATCGGCCAGGTGCCGAGCCGCAGACCCGCAGCGGTCGCGGCGCGGCAGAAATCAAGATCGTAGAAGTGGAACCCCAGCGCCGGATCAAAGCGTACGCCTGACTGCTTCAGGGTGCTGGCCCGGGTGGCAATCAGCAGCCCATCAAGAACGGCCACCTGTGCCGGGCTGGCCCCATAAACCGAGAGTGCAGCCTGCTGCGGATCGTCGCCGTGGCTTACCGCACCGCGAAGATGGGGCGTGTCGAGCCGGAGGGTTTCCGGGCGGTTCAGACGCGAGTCGGGCGTGAGATGCCAGGCCTCCTGGTCGGGCGCGAGGCGGGTGTTGCCAGCCACGCCCACCACATCAAACTGGGCCAGGGCGTCGTTCAGCCGATCTCGCAGGCACCAGTCTTCGATATAGACATCATCGTGAACAAACACGAGTACATCCTCGTGAGCGGCCGATTCGATCACCTCGTTATAGCGCTCGCCGATCGGCGCACGGTTCTCGGCGAAAAGCGTGAGCCCGACGGCTTCATAGTCACCGAGTCGGGGGAGCGAGCGACCCAGCAGCGACTGGCGCATGAAGTGTTCGCGGGACAGGCGGGTGGCGCTGACGAGCTGGAGCATGGGCATAGGTCTTGTGCGTGACCCGGCTCAGACCGGGCGAAGAAAGTGCTGGCGTGCCAGTTCACGCAGCCTCTGCTCGGTCTGATGCGTTGGACAGGCGAGCAGCCAGAGCTCAAACCGTGCGCGCAGCCGCAGCGCCGCGTGCACCGCGAAGCCTGCCTCGTTCACCAGCGCACGCAGCACGCTGAGGGTGTAGCCGCTTTTGTGCTCCATGAAGCTGTGGCCCTGCCGTCGGCCCTCGGCGACCAGACCCTGATGGCTGAAAATGATGTCGTACGGGCGAATGCCGGCGTAGGCGACATCGAACAGCCGGTCTTCGGCCACCATCTCGGCGGCCGCCTGAAGATCGGGGCAGACCAGTAGCAGAAACCCTTCCGGTCTCAGCACTCGTCGCCACTCGCACAGTGCCGGCACCGCCTGGTCGAGGGCCTGCTCAGGCTCTCGG
>RFPK01000403.1 GCA_009926195.1 Synechococcaceae bacterium WB4_1_0192
CCGCTCCGTGCTGGCCCTGGATGTGGGCCGCAGGCGGATCGGCCTGGCGGGCTGCGATCCACTCGGGCTGACCGTGACCCCCCTGCCCGCGCTTCAGCGCGGGCGATTTCCAGCTGATCTGGAGCTGCTGAAGGAGCTGGTGCAACGGCGTGGTGTCCGCGCCCTGGTGGTGGGTCTACCGCTCGATGCCAGCCAGCAACCCACCGAGCAGGCACAGCACTGCCGCCGCTACGGCGAGCGGCTGGCCCGCCACCTGGCGCTGCCCCTGGCCTTCGTGAATGAATTCGCCAGCAGCTGGGCCGCCGGCGAGCGCCATGGCCTGCACGGCGATCGCAGCGGCGCCCTTGACAGCGCCGCCGCCGGCCTGCTGCTGGAGCAGTGGCTGGCGGAGGGACCGGAACCCGCGCCGGTCGCGACGGCGACCCCCCACCTTGGCCCAGGGGCAGACGCCCAGGCATCCTGATGGGATCTGCTGCATGCGTCCCATGAGTTCTGAAGGCCCGAGCACCGGTTCCGGAAGCCCCTCCGGCGGCAGCGGCGCTGGTGATGTCCCCACCCTGCTGGTGCGCGACGGCCAGGGCCGCGAACTGCTGTGCTATCTGGAGCAACTGATTCCCCTTGATGGCCACGACTACGGCCTGCTGACCCCCGTTGACACCCCCGTGCTCCTGGTGAACCTGCCTGAGAACGAGGAGGAAGAGCCCGAGGAGATCGAGAACTGGGAGGAGCACGAGTCGGTGCTTGAGATCGCCGAATCGGTGCTGCAGGAACACAACCTCACCCTGGTGCGCTCCGCCGTGATGCTCACCGTGACCGGTGACTTCGATGGCAACGAGCTCGATGACGACGACGAGGAGCGCGACGACGAGATCGAGGCCGAGGATTCCCTCGACGACGAGGGCGGCGATCTGTTCGAATCGCTTCTCGATCGTCCCTTCTACGTGGGCGAGGAGCAGTACGACCTCTTCATCCCCCTCGATCCGTTCTTCGTGGTGGCGCGTGTGGAGAACGGCGCTGGCGTGCTGGTGATCGGCGAGGAGCTGGAGCGGATCCAGCCCCGCATCGAAGCCGAACTGGAGGAGCGGGAGCGCAGCAGCGACTGACCGCAGCGCCGGGGATCCCCTCGCAACAGCGACGGGGTCCACGGGGTTGTCTCCGGCACCACGACGCGCGCGGGCCAGCAGATCATGGCGCTCGCGCTTGATCCGCGCTTCGATTTTTCACGGAGCTACTGGCTGATCAACGGCATCGCCGGAGTGAACCCCGCCGTGGCCTCCGAGGGCAGCGCGGCGTGGGCGCGCCACGTCATCGACGGCGACAT
>RFPK01000404.1 GCA_009926195.1 Synechococcaceae bacterium WB4_1_0192
AGACCGCCCCCCTTGATCAGCACCGCCGCCGGCCCGAGGGCCAGCAGCTGGGCCGCCGCGGCTTCCACCGCCTCCGGGCCGTCGATGCTGCAACCGCTCAGCAACCTGGCCTCGTGCAGGTTGGGCGTGATCAGATCGGCCAGGGGCAGCAGCCGGGTGCGGTAGGCGGCGATCGCCTCGGGCTCAAGCAGGACCGAACCGGCCCGGGACACCATCACCGGGTCGATCAGTCGCGGAATCGCCAGCGGCTCCAGGGCCCGGGCTGTGGCGGCGATCAGGCAGGCATTGAGCAGCATCCCGGTCTTCAGGGCTGCCACCGGCAGATCGCTGAGCACCGCCTCGATCTGAGCGGTGAGGGCTTCAGGCGGCAGGGCGTCGACCCGGCTGACGCCGCAGGTGTTCTGAGCGGTGACGCAACTGATCGCCGAGCACCCGTGCACCTGCAGGGCCAGAAAGGTCTTGAGATCGGCCTGGATGCCGGCGCCGCCGCCGGAATCACTGCCACCGATCGTGAGGGCGATCGCGGGGGGCATCGGGCTGGGACCAGAACGACGTCGATCCTGGGACAAGCGCCGCCAGGGCCGCAGCCATCAGCAGCAGCACCAGCAACCACCAGCGCCAGGCCCCCAGGCGCCGACCACGCCGCAGCGATCCACCACCGGCCCGGTTCACACCCTGGAGTGGTGTGCCGCAACGACCGCAGACCATGCGGCCGGCCAGGCTGCGATCGGCGCGAACGGACCAACTGCCGCAGCGCGGACAGGCCATGACGGGATCAAGGGGCAGGTGGTTCCATCGTGACAACCGTGGCCCTGGCGTCGGGTGCAAGGCGCCACAGTGCCAGCCCACCACCCCGGCCACGCGCCGCGAGCCAGCCGGAGAGATCGCGGTGGATCAGAGCGAAGAACGGCATCCGCCGGGGTGCCGGCACCGGCAGCGGGCGCTGCAACAGCACCCGTTCACCGAGCCGCAGCTCAACGCGCTCAAAGCTGAACAGCAGCAGCGGTCGTGAGCCCTGCAGACGGCCGGGGCCCTCGAAGCGCAGCTCCAGGCCGCCAAGGGTGACGGCATTGCGCAGGCGCAGGCCCTGCGGCGTGGCACTGATCTCCAGACGCGCGGCCAGGGCACGCAGCAGGCCGCCGCTGAGGCCATCGGCACGCTGACTCCCCCGCGACCAGATCCGCTGCAGCTGCCAGCAACCGCTGAGGTCCTCGGCCTGCAGGCCGGTGCCGCCGCGGCGCACCTGGCGCTCCAGGGCCAGCAGTGGTGCGGCCTGGGTGGGTTCTGCAGTAAGTGCCTCCATCGCCGCGCTCATCGGGG
>RFPK01000405.1 GCA_009926195.1 Synechococcaceae bacterium WB4_1_0192
GCCGAGCGCCTGGAGGCCGCCATCGCCCGCTGCGCCCCCCTGGCGGCAGAGCGACGGGCCGCGGTGAAACCGCGGCTGCAGCGGGTGCTCGACGCCTTCGCCAGCGAGCGGCTGGGGGTGCATCACTTCGCCTCGGTCAGCGGCTACGGCCACGGCGATCTGGGCCGGGAGGTGCTCGATCGCGTGTTCGCACAGGTGCTGCAGGCGGAAGCCGCGGCCGTGCGCCTGCAGTTCGTGAGCGGCACCCACGCCATCGCCGCCGCTCTGTTCGGCGTGCTGCGCCCCGGCGATCGCCTCCTGGCCCTGAGCGGCCGGCCCTACGACACCCTGGAGGAGGTGATCGGCATCCGCGGCAGCGGCCAGGGCTCCCTGGCGGAGTTCGGCATCACCTACGACGAGCTGGATCTGCTGACCGATGGCGCCGTGGATGAGGCCGGCATCGCCGCGGCGCTGGCCGTGCCGACCCGGATGGTGCTGATCCAGCGCAGCTGCGGCTACAGCTGGCGACCATCGCTGCGGGTGGCCGAGATCGGCCGGCTGGTGGAACAGGTGAAGGCGATCCAGCCGGACTGCCTGGTGTTCGTCGACAACTGCTATGGTGAACTGGTGGAGCTGCAGGAGCCCACCGCCGTGGGCGCCGACCTGATCGCCGGCTCGCTGATCAAGAACCTGGGCGGCACGATCGCTCCCACCGGCGGCTATGTGGCCGGCCGGGCCGAGCTGGTGGAGCAGGCCTGCTGCCGACTGACGGCGCCGGGCATCGGCAGTGAGGGCGGCACCGGCTTCGATCTGCACCGCCTGCTGTTCCAGGGCCTGTTCCTGGCGCCGCAGATGGTGACCGAAGCCCTGCTCTGCGCCGACCTCACCGCCGCCGTGTTCAGCGACCTGGACTACGCCGTGAACCCCGTGCTGGGAGCGCCGCGCAGCGATGTGATCCAGGCCGTGCGCCTCGGGGCGCCTGAACCGCTCAAGGCGATCTGCCGCGCCTTCCAGGCCTGCTCACCGGTGGGCTCCTACCTCGACCCGATCCCGGCGCCGATGCCCGGCTACGCCAGCGAGCTGGTGATGGCCGGCGGCAGCTTCATCGATGGCAGCACCAGCGAGTTCTCAGCCGATGCGCCCCTGCGGGAACCCTTTGTGCTCTACGCCCAGGGCGGCACCCACCGGGCCCACGCCGAGCTGGCGCTGGAGCGGGCGCTGCTGGCCCTGGCCGAGGGGGGCTGGTGCGGTCCGAGCGTCGCCACCAGCGCCACCGCCGGCTGAAGCCATCACCCCGGACTGCCGCAGATCGGACAGACTGACGCGACCCCCGCAGCGGC
>RFPK01000406.1 GCA_009926195.1 Synechococcaceae bacterium WB4_1_0192
CGGGCGCGGAAGGCGCTGCGGCCGCTCAGTTTGCCCAGGGAGATGCGGTTGTCGGCCAGGCCGATCGTGCGCGCATCGATGATCTCGTAGGTGAGGCGGTTCTTGAGCACGCCGTCCTGGTGGATGCCGCTCTCATGGGCGAAGGCGTTGGCGCCCACAATCGCCTTGTTGGGCTGCACCGCCATGCCGGTGAGATTGCTCACCAGGCGGGAGGTCTTGTAGATCTCCTCGGTGCGCACACCCGTGAGCGGCTCGGTGGAGTCGGCCGGGCGACCGAGGAAGGGGTTGTAGTAGCTGCGGCGCACGTGCAGGGCCATCACCAGCTCCTCGAGCGAGGCGTTGCCGGCCCGCTCGCCAATTCCGTTGATCGTGCACTCCAGCTGGCGGGCGCCGTTCTTGACGGCCTCGAGGAAGTTGGCCACGGCCAGGCCGAGATCGTTGTGGCCGTGCACCGAGATCACCGCCTGATCGATGTTCGGCACATGGCGGTTGATGCCGTCGATCAGGGCACCGAATTCAGCTGGCGTGGTGTAACCCACCGTGTCCGGGATGTTGATCGTGGTGGCACCGGCGGCGATCGCCGCTTCGATCACCTGGTACATGAACTCCGGATCGGAGCGGCCGGCGTCCTCGCAGGAGAACTCCACGTCGTCCACCAGGGAACGGGCATAGGCCACCATCTCGCCGGCGATCTGCAGCACCTCGGCGCGGCTCTTGCGCAGCTTGTGCTCGAGGTGAATGTCGCTGGTGGCGATGAAGGTGTGGATGCGGCGGTTGGCGGCGGGGGCCACGGCCTCAGCGCAGGCCTTGATGTCGCCTTGGGCGGCGCGGGCCAGGCCGCAGATCACCGGCCCATCGGCGCTACCCACCGTGGCGGCGATGCGCTGCACGGCATTGAAATCGCCGGGGCTGGCAAAGGGGAAGCCGGCCTCGATGATGTCGACCCCGAGGCGCGCCAGCTGCTGGGCGATCGCCAGCTTCTCCTCCAGGTTCAGGCTGGCGCCGGGCGACTGCTCCCCATCGCGGAGCGTGGTGTCAAAGATCAGGACCCGGCCGGGATCGCGCGCCATGGCGGCAGTTAAGTCGGAATGGTTATGAGTTAGCCCCAGTCTAGAGGGTGCGGCTCGCCGCGGCCTGCGGCTGCCCCTCCAGCCTCTCCAGTTGCGGGCGCAGGCTGGCCAGATCGAGGAAGCGGTCGGCGGCGTTGCGCAGCTCCCGGGGCGCCATGCCATCGGCATGGATCAGCACGGTTTTCAGGCCACGCACCCGCAGCACCTCCAGCAACCGCTCCAGATCGCGGCTGCCGCTCAG
>RFPK01000407.1 GCA_009926195.1 Synechococcaceae bacterium WB4_1_0192
CCCGCGTGTTCAACCCCCGGGCTGCATAACCCGAGCCGGGATCACAGCCGAGAAGGTCAAGCCCCGAGCATCTCTTCTCCCAAACGTGATCTCCTTTCCTTCCCTGCCAGGCCCCAGACAGGGCATGCGTGAATCCACAGACACCCGACCGGCAGTCCTTGGTGTGATGAGGTGACCGCCGCAACCGGTGCTAAGGCGCCCCCCACGGGGCGCCTTCCTGTTGGCGAGACAATCACGTGGTCACACCTGAACTGCTCTGACCTCCTCCCGATCACCCCTGCAGATCCGCCCCTTTAAGGCGAACGACTGGCCGGCGGTGTGGGCGCTGCTGGAGCCGGTGTTCCGTGCGGGTGAAACCTTCCCCCACGACCCAACCATCACGGAGGCCGAGGCCCAGCTGGCCTGGGTGGAGCAGAGCCAGGCGGTGATGGTGGCCTTGGATGCGGCCGGAGCTGTGGTGGGCACGTATTACCTGAGGCCCAACTCCCTCGCTCTTGGCGCCCATGTGGCCAACGCCGGCTACGTGGTGGCCGAGCACTGCCGGCGCCAGGGAATCGGCAGCCGCCTCTGCCAGCACTCGCTGCAGGCGGCACGGCGGCTGGGGTTCCGGGCGATGCAGTTCAACCTGGTGGTGAGCACCAACACCGCCGGCATCCGCTGCTGGCAGCGCAACGGCTTTCAGGTGGTCGGCACGCTGCCCGGGGCGTTTCGCCACCGGCAACTGGGCTACGTCGATGCCTTGGTGATGATCCAGGCCTTGGTGGAGAGCCCAATCCCATGAAGGTGGTGCCGCTGCGGCTACCGCCGGGCGCCGATCTGCGCCGAACGCTGGAGGCCTGGATGGCCGAGCAGCAGGAGCAGGCCGAAACGTGTGGCCCGAGGCCGGCGGAGGGCACGGGCGGCCGCTGGCAGGGACGGCATCACGATCAGAAGCGGAAGCGCACCTTCAGCACGGCACCCAGGGCGGAGAGGGTGGCATCGCGACCCAGGGGGAGCGGGTTGCTGTCCCAGTCGCTGCCGGCGGCGGTGAGCTGGCCGCGGGGGCGGGGCAGCCAGAAGAGACCGGGCGTGAGCGTCAGCTGGTCGGTGGCCTGAAGCCGATACCAGAGCTCCAACTGGACGGACGCATCGGTGCTGCCGGCCTGGCCATCAGGGTTGCGGTAGGCGGTGAGGAAGACGGGGCTACCGATGGCGAAGGCCAGTTCGCTGCCGGAGAGCATCACGTCGTACCAGTTGAGACCCGCCATCCACGACTGGCTGCGGGCCAGCAGGGGCGGCCGCTGGGCGAATCCGGTATCGACGG
>RFPK01000408.1 GCA_009926195.1 Synechococcaceae bacterium WB4_1_0192
CGGCCTGATCTTCGGGGTGCTGCCCGCCGCGCCGGCAGCACCCCGAAGATCAGGCCGATCGAGCCCGAGAGCCCCACGGTGATCAACACGCTGCTGCCACCGATCGCCGCCGGCAGCGGCGTGAGGGCGGCCACAGCGGCCACGGCAGAAAGCCCCATGGCGCTGCCGATCACGCCCCCCAGCCCCGCCAGCACAAGCGCCTCCACCAGGAACTGGGCCAGCACATCGCTGCTGCGGGCGCCGATCGCCTTGCGCAGGCCGATCTCGCTGGTGCGCTCGCTCACCGACACCAACATGATGTTCATGATGCCGATGCCGCCCACCAGCAGGGAGATGGCACCGATGGCGCCCAGCATCAGGGTGAGGCCGCCGGTGATGGTGCCCACGATCGAGAGGGCATCCTTCTGGGAGCGCACGGCGAAATCGTCCTCCCGCAGGATGCGGTGCCGCTGGCGCAGCAGATTGGTGATCTGGAACTTGGCGGCGCCGGTGCTGGCCTCATCGCGGGCTTCCACGCTGATGAAGTTCAGGCTGATGCCATAGGTGGGATCGCGGCCCGAGAGCTTGCTCACCATGGTGGTGAGCGGGATGTAGGCCGCTTCGTCCTGGTTCTGGCCGAACACGGCGCCCTTCGGTGCCATCACGCCGATCACTTCAAAGCTCTGATCGCGGATGCGCAGGGTGCGGCCGATGGCGGAGCCCACCTGCAGCAGCTTGCGGCGCAGGTCTGGCCCGATCACCACCACATTGCGCGCCGCCTCCAGATCGCGTTGATCGATGAAACGCCCCTGGGCCACCTCAAAGCGGCGCACGCTCAGAAACTCCGGCGTGATGCCGGACACGCTGGCGCTGTTGCTTTTCGCACCGGCCTGCAGCACGGCGTTGAGGGTGATCTGCGGCACCACCCGGCCCCATTCGAAACGCGGCCTCAGCCGCACCCGGATGCGCGGTGAGCCCGCGAGTACCTGCAGCCGGCGGATCAGGGTGAGGGGGCGGAACATGCGGTTGCGGTGCGGGAACCGCGGCGCCAGGTCGGTGATGGTCACGCCCTGGCCGTGACGGTCGTAGAGATGGGTGCGCAAGACCGCGGTGTTGGGTTCATACGCTTGCTCGCTGTGGTGCAGATCCTCCAGATCGATAGCCCAAAACGCGCCCTGGTCGCTGGGATCGAGCAGCGCGTTGAACACCGGGTCGCCGTCAAAGCGAGGCAGGCAGCACCACAGGATGCGGGCCTGCGCGTCGATCAGCGCGCTGTAGGCGCAGTTGCCGATCACGCCCAGGTGCAGCGAGGCCGG
>RFPK01000409.1 GCA_009926195.1 Synechococcaceae bacterium WB4_1_0192
GCGGCGGCAGTGACGGCACGCTGCGCCGCTGGCGCAATGGCCGCGAGGCGGGGCCAGCCGTCGCCACGGGTCAGCACCAGGTGCTCAGCCTGGTCGATCTGGATGGCGGCATGCTGATCAGCGGTGGGCAGGCCGACAGCCTTCGCTTCTGGCGCGATGGCAAACGGCCGATCATGAAGATCAGGACCGGGCAAGGCAAGCTCAACAGCCTGATCCAACTGCGCAATGGAGATCTGGTCAGCGGCGGTAGCGACGGCACATGGCGCCGCTGGCGCAATGGCATGGCGCAGGGCGCCGCGGTCCAAACCGGCCAGGACAAGGTGAATGGGCTGGTCGAGCTTGACAATGGCGACCTGATCACCGCCGGCGATAACGGCACCTTGCGGCGCTGGCGGAACGAAGCACCGATCGGAGCGACCGTTGCAACCGGTCAGGGCGAGATCTGGAGCGTGCTCACCCTCAGGAACGGAGACCTGATCACAGGCGGCAGCGATGGCAGCCTGCGCCGCTGGCGCGACGATCGGCCGATCGGACAAACGATCCGAACCGGTCAGGACGGTGTGACTCAGGTGGTCGAACAACGCAACGGCGATCTCGTCACCGCCAGCACGGACGGCACCCTGCGCCGCTGGCGCCAGGGCCGACCGCTTGGACCACCGATCGCCACGGGGCAGGGCTGGCTGAACAGCCTGGTGGTGATGCGCGATGGTGAGCTGGTGAGCGGTGGCGAGAACGGCAGCCTGCGTCGCTGGCAGGACGGCAGGCCACTGGGGGGTGAAATCGCCACGGGTCAGGGACAGGTGTTCAAGCTGATTGAGCTCAGGAATGGAGAACTGATCAGTGGTGGCAGTGATGGCAGCCTGCGCACCTGGCGCGATGGGCGCCCCCTGGGTCCAAGCATTCCAACGGGGCAGGGGGGCGTCTGGAATCTGTTACAGCTGTTCGATAACGACCTGGTGAGCGGTGGCGAGGATGGCACCCTTCGCATCTACATCGATCCGGATGTGGCGATCAGCATGGCGTGCCGAGAACTGCAGACCTACGGCAGTCTGCGTTCACCTCAGAATGATGTGGAATGGCAAGCGCGGCAGACCTGTCAACGACATGGAGACTGGGATAGCAGTTGGTAAACAGGGCAATCGCCGGGTTGGCTGTTGGTGCTGGCGTCACGGCCATTGGTGCTGCCGGACCCCGCTTCAGTGCGGTTTTACAGCTGGGTGATCAGGGGTCAATCGACGACACGCTGACTCCAGCCATCACTCCAGCAGGTGCGTACCCGTGTGAGCATGCTGCGC
>RFPK01000410.1 GCA_009926195.1 Synechococcaceae bacterium WB4_1_0192
CATGCGGCGGTGGAGCGAGCCGTGGCCGCGAGGCTGGCGATCAAGGATGAGGCTGGCAAGCCCTCAGTGATTCGAGCTGCCCTGAGAGCCTTTGTGCAGCACGGTGCCCGCTACTGCTTTCCGGCCACGCAGGGCGGGCTCAGCCGCGGGGTTCCCACCGGCTATGCCGCCTCCCCTCTCAGCGAGCAGATCCGCCCGGGCAACGACCCACCACCGGTGTGGCCGTGGAAGAAGGGAACCGCCCGTGGCATCGCCCTCCACCCGCTCTATCCCAGTGTCCCTGAGGCGGCAGGGCGCAACCCGGCTCTGGGGGAGCTCTTGGCCCTATTCGACGCGGTACGCGGCGGCAGCGCCCGGGAACAGGCCCTGGCGCTGGCCCTGCTGGAGGAGCGGCTGCAGCCATGAACCCCAACGACCCCAACGTTTCCCTGCTGGAGCGGGCGGCTGAGCAGTTGGGTGGGGCGCTGCTTGAGCAACTGGTGTTTGTTGGCGGGGCTGTGGCCGGAGTGCTGATCACGGATCCGGCGATGCCAGAGATCCGGCCCACCCAGGATGTGGATGTGATCTGCAGCGTGATCGCCAGGGCCGACTACCACCAGCTGGGGAGGCAGTTGAGACAGCGGGGCTTCCAGGAGGACAGCCGGCCAGGGGCACCCCTCTGCCGCTGGTGCACGGACGACCTCGTTCTCGATCTGATGCCTACCCAGGGCGAGATCCTGGGCTTCTCCAATCGCTGGTATCCCCTCGCCCTGGAGACCGCCCAGCAGCAGGCGCTACCAAGCGGGCGCTCGATTCGGATCGTGACCGCACCAGTGTTCCTGGCCACCAAGCTGGAGGCCTTTCGCGGTCGCGGTCAGGGTGATTTCCTTTTCAGTCACGACCTGGAAGACCTGATGGCCGTCGTCGATGGCCGTGCCTCGCTGCTGGAGGAATGCAGGCTCAGCCCGCCTGAGTTGCGGAATGATCTGGCGGCTCAGTTCCTTGAGCTGTTGCACACGTCCGCCTTCCTGGAGGCGCTGCCTGCATTCCTGCCGCCGGATCAAGCCAGCCAGCAGCGACTACCGGATCTGCTGGAGACCCTGCGGGCGATCACCGGGCGGGCCCTCGCGCGGCGCGCGGCCGATGCGGCGTCCGCATCGGCGTCGGGAGGCGGCCATGACGCCTGAGTCGCTGGTGGAGCTCCGCGAGCAGGTGGCGGCCCTCACGCGGCGCTTGGCGTTGGGGCTCGCGGAGGCCGAGCGCCTCGAGGTGAAGCGTGACATCTTCGTCGTGCACAAGGCGCTGGAGGGC
>RFPK01000042.1 GCA_009926195.1 Synechococcaceae bacterium WB4_1_0192
TCCAGGCCTGCTCACCGGTGGTGGCGGTGGGGTTGTGGGGGAAGCCGAGCACCATCAGCCGCAGGGACTGCCACTGGCTGTCGCTGAGCTGATCGAAATCGGGAGCGTTGCCCCGGGCCGGATCAAGCCGCAGGAAGCGGGGCTCCGCCGAGGCCAGATGCAGGCCGCCCAGATGGGAGGGGTAGTAGGGATCGAGCAGCAGCGCCTGATCCCCGGGATTCAGCACCGCCAGGGGCAGATGGGCCGTGCCCTCCTGGGAGCCGAGCAGCAGCAGCACCTCCCGCTCGGGGTCGACGGCCACACCGAAGCGGCGCTGGACCCAGGCCGCGACCGCCTCCCGCAGGGGCAGGGTGCCGCCGTGCAGGCAATAGGCAGCGCTCTCAGCAGCTCCGATCCGCTCACGCATCGCCGCCAGCACCGGCTCCGGCGGCTGCAGGTCGGTGGAGCCGAGGGAGAGATCGAGCAGGGGCGGCAGCCCCTGGCTGGCGGCGAGGCTGCGATAGAAGCGCTTGCGCTGGTCGTTGCGGGCGAACACGCCGCTACCGAGGCGCTGCACCCGCTGCGAGAGCTGAAAGGCAGGGGCGGCCGCTGCTGCGGGTTCGGGGCCGCTGCCCGACTCAGAGATGGGCATCCAGGAAGGTCTGCAGCTGCAGTTTGGCCATCGCCCCCTCATGGCGCGCGACTTCCTGGCCATTGCGGAACAGGATCAGCGTCGGCAGACCCTGAATCTGCAGCTGATCGCGGGTGGCGGGGTTGGGGTCGGCCTCGAGCTTGCCCACCAGCAGGCGGCCTTCAAATTCGGAAGCCGCCCAATCCATCAAGGGTGCCATCAGCCGGCAGGGGCCGCACCAGGTGGCCCAGACGTCAACGAGCACGAGGCCGGCCGCATCAAGGACCTCCGCCTGGAAATTGGCATCGGTGAGATGGGCGACGGTCACGGCGGAGCTGGGATCGCAGGAGGCGATTGTATGGATCTGCCGGTCAGAGCTTGTCGATCGAGCGACGCAGCTCCTCCAGCTCCGCATCCACGGCCTGCACCTGCACCGCTTGCTGCGACGCCGCAGCGGCAGGCAGGCTGCCGGCCACCGGACTTCCGGCAAGCCGGCCCTTGAGGGCGGCCAGCTCGTCCTCCACTTCGGGAGCACCCTCGAGGGCGGCGAACTGACTCTCCAGATCGGCACCGGCCAGCTCGGCAGCCGCCTGACTGCGGGCCTCCATCGCCTGCACCTTCTCCTCCATCTGATCGAAGGCGGCCATCGAGGAATTGGTGCCGAGGCTGCCGACGGCGCTCTGCAGCTGCTCCTGGGCCTGGGCCGCCTGGGCCCGGGCCTTGAGCATCTCCTTCTTGGTGCGGGCCTCGGCGATCTTGCCCTCGAGCTGCATCAGGCTCTTCTTGAGCTGATCCACCTGGCCGGCCTGGCTCTGCAGCTGGGTGCGCAGGGCGGTGGCGGTATCGGTGCAGGTCTTGCGGCGGCTGAGGGCCTCACGGGCAAGATCCTCCTCCCCCTTCTTCAGGGCCAGCTCGGCGCGCTCGTACCAGGTGGCAGCCTGGCCCTCAGCCTGTTCGGCCTGGTTCTCGATGCGCTTCTGACTGGCGATGGCATTGGCCACGGCCTGGCGCAGCTTGACCAGGTCGGCCTGCATGTCGGCCACCGACTGATCGAGGATCTTGACGGGATCCTCCGCCCGGCTCAGGACTGCATTGGCATTGGCGCGGACAAGGCGGCCGAGCCGATCAAAGAAGCCCATGGATCAGGGGAGCGGGGCAGGGCCTGAGGCTAACCAGCGCAGCCGCGTTCAGACAGCGGGATTGCCGCACATCACCTAGGTTCCCAGCAAGCCCGGCCGCCGCGTGATGGCGATCGCTCCTCGCAACCAGAGCCGGCGGCAGGGTGCCATCACCCTGCTGCTGCCACCCCCACGACCGCCTGCCCAGGGGCTGGCCGCCGTGCTGGATCGTCTGCAGCGGGAGTGGCAGAGCGAGGGGCACCTGGCGGCCCTCTGGCAGGCCTGGCCCCGCATTGCCGGTCCCCAGCTGGCCCAGCATTGCCGACCCCTGCGCCTGCAGGGCCGCCGACTGACGGTGGGAGCCAGCCACCCCCAGTGGCTGCAGGCCCTGCGCTTCAACCGCCATCAGCTGCTAGGCAGCCTGAGGGCGGCGGGCTTCGCCGTGCAGGAGATCCAGATCCAGCAGCACCATGCCCCACCACCACCGCCGCCCGGCTCCGAGCAGGAGGCGGCGGTGTGGGAGCGACACCCCAGCCGCGTCGACGTGCATGGCCTGCTGAGCTGCCCCTGCTGCCAGCGGCCCTCACCGGGCGGTGAGCTGCAGCGCTGGGGCCACTGCAGCTTCTGCCAGCGGGAGCGGATGGACGGCGCTCAGTAACGCTCCGGCCGCGGACGCTGCCAGTCGGGTCCGGTGCTGCCGGCGGCGAGCAGGCGGTTGGCCTGGTCATGGAGCGCGGCTCGGCGCACGCGCCAGAGCTCGTAGAGGCCGCGCTGATCGATCCGCGTGTGGGGCAAGCCCTGCCAGTGGGGCAAGGTCGCGGTCCTGCGGTCAATGACGAGCAACAGGGTATTGGCAGCAACGGGGGACGGGCTCAACCCGGCCCGACGCTCCAGGCGGAGGCGCTCATCGAGATTGATCGGACCGTTGGGCTGAAGGCCTTCAAACAGCACCACCTGACGGGTGTAGAAATGCAGCGAGGGCTTGAGCACGCCGACCATCGCCAGGGGTTCATCCGGCCGGCGCTGCTCGACGATCGTGGCGGCCACCTGCCGCACCGGCAGCTGCCGCAGCCGATCACCCAGCTCCACCAACGGCTGCAGCGCCGTCAGCACGAACAGCACCAGGGCCAGCTGCTGCGCCAGCAGCCAGAACGGGCGCCACCTGGCCGCAGCAAACCGCAGCACCAGACCAAGCAGCGCGGCCAGACCAAAGCAGACAGCCGCCCGCAGCACACCGCCGCTGGCCAGGAGTTCGGCGGGCAGGGTCGGCAGCTCGGGCTCGTGGATCAGCGGGATCCAGAGGGGTGAAGCGGCGAGTCCGGCACTGAACAGCGCCACCAGCAGGAGCGTGCCGGCATGGATCCAGGCGGCACGACGCCCGCGCAGGGCTGCCGGTTCCATGGCGCTACAGGCGATGAGCAGGCCAGCGGCCGGGGTGGCCGGAATCCAGTAGCTCGGCAGCTTGGTGGCCGCCACGGTGAAGAACAACAGCACCGCCAGCAACCAGCAGGCAGCGAACAGGGGCAGGGTCTGCCCGGCGGGCCGGTCCCGGCGGGGGGTTCGCAGGGCCGCCGCCAGCCCCGCCAGCAGGAGGGGCGTGAAGGGAAGGGATGCCACCACCAGCACCGGCAGGAAGAACCACCAGGGCTGGAGATGGTGGTTCACCACGGCGGTGAAGCGCTGGACGTTGTGATAGCCGAAGAAGCTGTCCCAGAACGGCCGGCCCTCCACCAGCAGCTCCAGGGCGTACCAGGGCAAGGCCACCGCCGCGGTGATCGCCAGGCCGGGCAGGGGCCGCAGGCAACGCCAGAGCCCCTGCAGCTCGCCCCGACAGCAGCCGAACACCAGCAGGGTGAGGGCGGCCAGGACCACCGCCACCGGCCCCTTGGCCAGCACCGCCAGGCCCAGCACCAGCCAGGCCAGCCACCAGCGGCGACCGCCAGCTGCATAGCAGCGCCAGAACAGCAGCAGGGCCGCCGAGAGCTGCGCGCTGAACAGGGAATCGCTGACGGCGATACGGCTCCAGAGCAGCACCAGCGGCGACAGGGCGAAGGCCAGGGCGGCCACCAGGGCGGTGAGGCGGACTGGCCGATCCCCCTGGGGCCAGCGCAGCAGGGTCGAGGCCAGCAGCAGCATCACGGCCGAACTGCTCAGGGCCGAGGGCAGGCGCGCCGCCCAGGTGCCCAGGGGATCCCAGCCAGGCTGTCCCGGCAGCAGATAGCCCAGGCCCATCAGCCAGTAGATCAGCGGCGGCTTGTCGTAACGGGGCAGGCCGTTGACACGGGGCGTGAGCCAGTCGCCGGTGGCGGCCATGGCGCGCGCCGCGGCAGCGAACAGGGGCGGCGTTTCATCCACAAGGCCGGTGCTGCCAAGACGCCAGACGAACAGCGCCAGAGCGAGCAGCAGCACCAGCAGCAGCAACCAGCGATCCCCCCGCTTTCGGGGCCGGCGGACTGACGGAACAGGGCGGCTGGCGGCGGCAGACAACACGCGAGCGGGCAGCCGGGGCTCTGAACCCTATCGCCCGAGACCATTCAGCAACCAGGCTTCAAGGCGCTCCGCCAGGACGGCTCGCGAGGCGTTCTGCTCAACCCAGCGGCGGCAGCCAGCCCGATCGATCGCCGGGACCTGCGCCACGGCGGCCGCCAGGGCCTCGACGTCATCAGGCTCGACCAGCACTCCGTTCAGGCCGGGCTGCACCAGCTCCCCCGGACCACCGCGGCGATAGGCCACCACGGGCACACCACAGGCCATCGCCTCCACCACCACATTGCCGTAGGCCTCATTCCACTTGGGGGTGTTCAGCAGGGCCCTGCAGGCGCCGAGCTGGGCCTGCAGGGCGGCGGTGGGGAGGAAGCCGCGCCAGTCGAGGGTGCCAGCGGGCACAGCGGCCTCCACGGCCGCCGCATAGGCGGGATCCTCCACCAGGCCCCAGACCGCGAGCCGCTGCCCGAGGCGGGCCGCCGCCGCCGCCGCGTCCTCCAGCCCCTTCTCGGGGGCGATGCGACCCACCCAGCCGAGCTGGTCCCCTGGCTGGGAGCAGAAGCGATAGGCCTGCAGATCAAAGCCATTACCCACCACCACCGGCGGATGCGGCAGGGTGAAGTCCCGCGCCTGGGCGCGGGTATGAAAGGCCAGCCGCCGCTGATCCCAGGCGGCCACATCGGCGATGACCTGATCGATCGCCTGATTGACCGACCCCATGCTCACCAGATGAAAGAGCGGCAGGGGCGCCGTGGGCGTGAGCCAGAGGGGCAGCCAGTCGTAGGCAAGGTTGATCACCGCCGTGTACCCGGCCGCCGGTGCCTCGGCCAGCACCCGGCGCCACTGATGCCCCAGCAGGGAATCCGCCGGCAGAGTGATCGGTGCACTGCGCTGCTCGTGCTGACAGCTGCGCTGCGGCGCACCGCCGCAGGTCCAGAGCTCGGCGGCGGCGCAGGCGGGATCGAGGGCCGAACCGGCCGCCGCCAGCACGGTGATCCGATGGCCCCGTCCCAGCAGACCCGCCACCAGACCGCTGAGGGTGAGTTCAACCCCGCCGCCGCGTCCGCTCCCGAGCGGCCCCATGGGGGTGGCCACCACCAGCAGCTTCATGGCATCACCTCGGCGGCGGGGTGCCAGAGGCTGGCGCGGCGATTGATCAGCAGCACGCTCACCAGAGCCAGAAGCACCCCAGCCCACTGCAGCGGCTGCAGCCCCTCGCCCAGCAGCGCCACGCCGCAGAGCAGGGCGAATACAGGGGTGAGGAAGGTGAGTGAGGTGAAGCTGGTGAGGTCACCGCTGCTGGCGAACCAGAAGAACAGGCCGTAGGCCAGGGCGCTGCCCAGCAGGGAGGCATAGGCCATCAGAGCCCAGTCGAGGCCGCTCCAGGCAGGCCAGAACGCATTCGCTGCGGGATCGAGGAGGGGGGCCAGGGCGGAGACGAGCAGCAGGGGCAGGCTGCCGAGCAGCAGGTGCCAGCCGGTCACCGCCAGGGGATCGCTGTGGCGGCAGGCATAGCGGCTGATCACGGTGCCGAACGCCATGGCCAGGGCAGCCGCCAGCATCCACAGCTCGCCATGGCTCCAGGGCCGTTCAGCGAGCGCGGCGGGGCCCATCAGCCACCAGTGGCGCAGCACCGGCACCGGCAGGCCGAGGCAGAGGATGCCCAACAGGCCCAGGAGCAGACCGAACCAACCCACCGGATTGATCGCTTCACCGAACAGGCTGCGGGCCAACAGCGCCACGGCCAGCGGCTGCGAGTCGATCAGCACCGAGCCGAGTCCGGCCCCAGTGCCGGCCAGACCACGGGCCAGCAGCCCCTGGAAGGCCGTCGCATCGATCAGGCTGAACAGCAGCAACCAGAGCCAGTCGCGGCGATCAACCCGACAACCACCGCGCCAGAGACGGGCCGCCAGCAACAGCACCAGTCCAGCCGGCAACAGTCGCAACCAGGCCAGAGTGAGGGGTCCAGCGCCGGCCAGCAACGGCTTCATCGCCGCCATCGCCGTGCCCCAGAGGGCGAAGGGCAGCAGCATCAGCAGCCAGCGCTGGGGCATGGAATCGGGCCGGCTTGGCCCACCTTTTTAAGATCCAGCCATTCTTCTTTGCTTCGATGGCCTGGCCCTGGCGCCGAAAGTCCCGCCGCAAGCTGGCGCGCATCGCCATCGAGGGCCCGATCATGGGAGCCACCCGCGAGCGGGTGCTCAAGGCGCTGCGCCAGGTGGAGGAGCGGGAATTCCCGGCCCTGCTGTTGCGGATCGACAGCCCCGGCGGCACCGTGGGCGACAGCCAGGAGATCCACGCCGCCCTTGGGCGTCTGCGTGAACAGGGTTGCCGGGTTGTGGCCAGCTTCGGCAACATCTCCGCCTCGGGCGGGGTCTACATCGGCGTGGCCGCCGAGAAGATCGTGGCCAATGCGGGCACGATCACCGGCTCCATCGGCGTGATCCTGCGGGGCAACAACCTCTCGCGCCTGCTGGAGCGCCTCGGCATCCAGTTCGAGACGGTCAAGAGCGGCCTCTACAAGGACATCCTCTCGCCGGATCGGGCACTCAGCGAGGACGAGCGGGCGCTCCTGCAGAGCCTGATCGATTCCAGCTACGGCCAGTTCGTGACGGCGGTGGCCGAGGGGCGCAACCTTCCCGAGGAGACGGTGCGCGCCTTTGCCGATGGCAGGGTGTTCAGCGGCGCCCAGGCCCGAGAGCTGGGTCTGGTGGATGAGCTGGGCGACGAGGAGCGGGCCCGACAGCTGGCCTGCGAACTGGCGGAGCTCGATGTGAAGCGCACGCGGGCCATCCACTTCGGCAAGCCCGCCAAAGGCCTGGCCGGGCTGATCCCGGGACGCGCCCTGCTCGGACGGATCAGCCAGGCCCTGAGCCTGGAGCTCACCTGCAGCGGCCAACCCCTGTGGCTGCACCGCCCATGACCCCTTCTCCCCAACTGCGGGCCCTGCGCGGGGCAACCACCGCCAGCGCCAACACCAGCGAGGCCATTGCCGAGGCCGTGGCGGAACTGCTCGATGCCCTCGTTCAGCGCAACACCCTGGCGGGCCAGCAGGTGCTGTCGGTGACCTTCTCGGTGACGACGGACCTGGATGCCTGCTTTCCCGCCGCGATCGCCCGCCGCCGGCCAGGCTGGGACGCCGTGGCCCTGCTCGACTGCCAGCAGATGGCCGTGGCCGGCGACCTGCCACGCTGCATCCGCCTGCTGGCCCACGCCTGGCTGGCGGATGGTCAGCCGGTGCGCCATGCCTATCTGCGCGAGGCCGCCCGCCTGCGGCCGGACCTGGCCGATCCAGCCAGCTAAGCGAGCGGGTCCTTCACCTGCCAGCTGGCCGGCCGCCCACCGGCCGGCGGGGGAGCCGGCAACGCTGCCGAGAATGGAATCAGGCCAGAGATCCTCGGCCTCCTCACACACATCACATGCTTTTCCAACGCACGCTACATGAAGGAGGGTGGCATGCTGTCGCGCACCCGCTGCGAGAAGCGGATCCCCGCCACGGTGGAGGTGACCAAGGACGGCAGCGCCATTGAGATCTTCCCCGACACTCCCGTGCCTGTGGGCAAGACGATCGGCGTCTACATGACCCTCTTCAACCCGTTCAACGCCGGCATGTATCAGTTCAACGCCCTGGCCCAGGCGCCTGGCGATGTGCCGATCTCCGGCTATCTGGGCAGCTGGCTGATCCAGATCGATCCCCCCAGCAACTGAGATCGAGCCGACCCCGGCCCCTCCGGCTGGTAGGTTGGCCCATCGACATTGACGGCGCAGCCAAGACGGAGCCATGACCAAACGCACCCTCGAAGGAACCAGCCGCAAGCGCAAGCGGGTGTCCGGTTTCCGTGTGCGCATGCGCAGCCACACCGGCCGCCGCGTGATCCGCTCCCGCCGCAAGCGGGGCCGTGCCCGCCTGGCTGTCTGAGCAGGCCCCTGGGCTGCCAACCAGGCAGCTTCTCCTTACGCCCCTGTCGCCGCAGTCCCGCAGCCCCTACACCCATGGTGCTTCCCCGGGATCAACGGCTGCGGGGGCGTTTTGTGTTCGACCGCCTTTACCAGAAGGGCAAGCGCCACCACGGCACCTGGATGGTGCTGCGCAGCCTCCGCGCCGAACCGGCGCTGCTGCGACCGGACCCCCGGGATCCCGATCCCAGCAGCGGCCGGGTGGCGGTGGTGGTCAGCAGCAAGGTGAGCAAGCGGGCGGTTCAACGCAACCGCCTGCGTCGCCTGCTGCACGATCAGCTGCGGCAGCGGCTTCGCCGGAACGCACCCCAGACGACGGGGCGCTGGTTGCTGATCTCCCTCAAGCCCGGCAGTGCCGAAGCCGATCCCCAGGCTCTGCTGAAAGAATGTTCCGAACTGCTCGCCAAGGAAGGGCTGACCCCATGAGTGCTGAGCCCCAGTCCCTGAAGCCCCCCGTGGCGCCAGGCGCCTCGGTCAATGAAGACGTGTTCTACGCCGGTGGGCCCGCCCGCGGCGACCTGATCACCAACCTGCTGTTCGGCCTCACCCTGATCGGCATCCCCTTCGCCGTGGCCGCCCTGGTGCGGGCCCTCTGGCTGCGCTTCCGCATCACCAGCCGCCGCGTTGAAGTCAGCGGCGGCTGGCTCGGCCGGGATCGCACCCAGGTGGTCTACAGCCAGATCCGCGAGGTGCGCTCCGCCCCCCGCGGCCTCGGCTTCTGGGGCGACATGGTGCTGGTGCTGAGCGACGGCATGAAGCTGGAGATGCGTGCCGTGCCCAACTACAAGGAGGCCGAGTCCTACATCCAGCAGCGCATGGCCGCCGCCCCCTCCAGCCAGACTGCCGACAAGACAGGGTTCGGTGGCAGCGCCGCCGCCTGAGCGGCCCGCCTGACACACTGGCCCCACCAAACCTTCCCTCCGACGCCACCACGCCGTGATCGGCTACATCTCCGACAACCTGCTGCTGCCGATCCTTGATTTCTTCTACGGATTGGTCCCGAGCTACGGGCTGGCGATCATCGCCCTCACCGTGGTCATCCGGCTGGCCCTCTTCCCCCTGAGCGCCGGTTCGATCCGCAGCGCCCGCCGCATGCGCATCGCCCAGCCGGTGATGCAGAAGCGCCAGGCTGAAATCAAGGCCAAATACGCCAGCAACCCCCAGAAGCAGCAGGAAGAGCTGGGCAAGCTGATGCAGGAGTTCGGCAGCCCCCTCTCAGGCTGCCTGCCCCTGCTGGTCCAGATGCCGATCCTGTTCGCGCTGTTCGCGACCCTGCGGGGCTCACCGTTCGCCGATGTGCCCTACACCCTGAATCTCAAGGTGCTGCCCGCCGAGCAGATCGCAGCGGTCGAGCCCAAGCCGTTCAACAGTCCCAGCCACTCGATCTTCGTCACCGCCACCAACCATGTGCCGGTGATCGCCAGCCTGGAGAAGGGCGTCAAGCTGGGTGTGGGCGACACCGAAGCGGTGAGCCTGCACACCAAGGATGGCGCGAGCTTCACCTCCGTGCTGAGCGGCGTCGAGAACGGTGACAGCTTCACCCCCAGCTGGAGCGTGACCAAGGGTGAAGGGGTGGTGAGCGTGGATCAGAACGGCATGATCCATGCCATCGCCCCCGGCGACGCCGTAGTGGAAGCCAAGATCCCTGGCCTGGCGGCCCGCAGCGGCTTCCTGTTCATCAAGGCCCTCGGCCAGGTGGGCTTCTACACCGACGGTGCCATCAACTGGGACATCGCCATCCTGGTGGCCGCCTTCGGCGCCAGCCTGTTCGTCAGCCAGATCCTCTCGGGCATGGGCATGCCCGCCAACCCGCAGCAGGCCACGGCCAACAAGATCACGCCCGTGATGATCACGGGCATGTTCCTGTTCTTCCCGCTGCCGGCCGGCGTTCTGCTCTACATGGTGATCGCCAACATCTTCCAGGCGGTCCAGACCTTCCTGCTCACCAGGGAGGCCCTGCCGGACAACCTGCAGGCCATCCTCGATCAGCAGCTGGCGGCAGAGGCCAAAACCGTCACCGCCACCGTGAGCGGCAGCAGCCGGCTGCCATTCGAACCGAAGGGAAAGAAGTGAGCTGACGCCGCAGCTGTGCCCCATGGCTGCGGTTCCTTCCCCTGCGCCCGAAGTTCCCCTTGCCATGACCCGCGGCGACGACCTCAGCCCCGTGCCCATTCAGGAGCTGAAGCTCCTCGCCGAAGGGCGTCGCTGGCAGGTGGAGCAGCACCTCAGTGAGCTCAGCAGCCTCACCCCCGTGCGCGGCAGTCTCAGCGCTCGGCATCGCGGCAACGTACTGGAGCTGGAGGGGGAAGCCAGCACCATCGTCACCCTCTGCTGCGACCGCTGCCTGCAGCATTACAACCACCGCCTCAGCTTCCGCAGCCATGAGCTGCTGTGGCTCGGGGAACAGGCCCGGCAGGCCGGTCTGGAGGCCGAGGTTCTGCTCAGCTCCGAAGGCGACCGCAGCGGTCTGCTCGGACTGGAGACCGACGAGCTCTGCGAAAGCATTGATCCCAGCGGCGCCTTCGAACCGGAGCACTGGGTGTTCGAGCAGTTGCACCTGCAGCTGCCGCTGGTGAACCGCTGCGGCGACGCCTGCCCCGGTCCACCGTCCGCCACCGGCAGCAGCCCACAACCGATCGACCCACGCTGGGCTGCCCTGCAACGGCTGCAGCCGCCGTCGCCATGAGCCAGGCCTGGGCCGACCATCTCGATCTGCTGATCCGCGCCCGCACGCCGATCCTCTGGATCCGCAGCCAGGAGGAGGAGCGCTGCGCCACGCTGCTGAGCGCCGCCGCCCGCCGGCTCGGCAACCGAAGCCTGGCCCGCTGGGACTTCATCGGTGGCCTGAGCGGCTGGCCCGGCCGCGACGG
>RFPK01000411.1 GCA_009926195.1 Synechococcaceae bacterium WB4_1_0192
CCATCGGTCAGCACCAGGGCTTCTACCGCTCCACCGGCGCCTGATCCGGCCCCCTCTCATTCAATCTCTGAGGACTGATCCATGAAGAACTTTGTGCAAGAGGGGTGCTACGTGGAGGTGACTCTCCCGTATGCCCGCCTGTCTGGTGAAGGCGTGCTGGTTGGCACCAGCCTGTTCGGCGTGTGTGTGGTGGATGGCGCCTCTGGCGCTTCCATCAACATCCACACCGAAGGCGTGTACGACCTGACCGCCGCCACCGGCGCCGGCACTGATGCTGTGGTGGGCGCCAAGGCCTACTGGGACAACACCAACAAGCGCATCACGCCGGTGGCCACCAGCAACACCTACGTCGGTGTGTTCCTGGCCGCCAAAGCCACGGCTGACGCCCTGGCCCGCGTTCGCCTGAACGAGATGGTGGTCTGATGCTGCCCGACATCGCCAGCCTGGCCCTGAAGGCGGTGGTGAAGGTGATGGGGGAGCGATCCCCTATCACCTACCGCCGAGGCTCCACGGCCTACCAGGTTGGCGGTGTCTACCAGGCCAGCCACGTTGGGCTGGATCCTGAGACTGGAGTGCAGGTGCGCTCGACGCAGCCAGTCCTGCTGATCAACGGCAGCGAGTTGGGTGTCGAGCCGAAGCAGGGCGATGAGGTGGAGGTGCGCGACGGCCTGTTCAAGGTGCGCGACCCGCAGCCTGATGGCCATGGCGGCTGGCTGCTGATGCTGCACCGTCTGCCAGCGCCTGCAGTGTTCAACCCCGGAGTCTTCGAGACTGGAGTGTTTGCCTGATGCCACTGAATCTGATCCGGCGACTGATCAAAGGTTCGCCGCTGACGGCGGCAGACCACGACGGGAACCTCGATGCGCTGGAAGCGGCGATCGACGGGAAGGAGGCGAGTGGCGCTGCTGCTGCTGCTGTGGCTGCTCACACTGCTGCAGCTGATCCGCACCCTGGTTATCTGACTGCTGCTGAGGGCAATGCGGCCTATGCCGCATCTGGCGCTCCGGCAGCTGCGGTCGCAGCGCATGAAGCCGCCGCCGACCCGCACCCCGGCTACCTGACGGCCGCCGAAGGCGCCGCAAGTTTCGCCACGGCTGCGCAGGGCGCCAAGGCTGATGCCGCTGCTGTCGCCGGCGCCATCGGCTCCAGCGGGCTGACGATGACAGCCGGGATCCTGGGCCGCGAAACCGGCACCGGTGCTCCGCAGGTCTTCACGATCGGAGCGAACCTGGCGATCGTCAACGGCGCGCTGACCGCCACCGGCGGTGGTGGTGGTGGCGGC
>RFPK01000412.1 GCA_009926195.1 Synechococcaceae bacterium WB4_1_0192
TTGATCTGTCAGGCAAGATCGCAGCTGGGATCACGGACGTGATCACAGCACTGGGTGCTGCAGAGGGCCGAATCAAGGCGGCGAGCGATGCTGGCGATCTGGCAACGCGTGATGCGCTGACGACAGCCAAGACCGATCTGGTCACTGCGATCAATGGCAGCAACACGGATCTGTCAACGAAGATCGCTGGTGTGATCACGAATGTGGTTGCAGCGCTGGGCGCTGCAGAGGACCGGATCAAGACAGCAGGTGCTGCTGGCGATACCGCAACGCAGAACGCACTGACGGCAGCCAAGAACGCGCTGCTCACAGCAATCAACGGCGGCAATGATGCAACCCAAGGTGTCGTCAACGCCGCTAAGAACAACCTCCTGGCTGCCATTGCCGGTGTTCAGAACACCGTCAACAGCCTGGCCTCCGAATTCATCACTGTTGCTGAGTTTAATGCCCTTGCCCCTGCTGATAAGGGTGTTGCTGCCTTTAATGCCGGTAAGCGTTATCAGCTTTCTGATACTGCTGCCAATCTGGCCAACCTGTTGAACGGCGCGGTTGATATCACGATCGCCATGATGGTGCCGAGCAATGGTGCCAAGCTTCAGCTCAATGCGGCGCAGCACGGCCGCTTGATTGAGGCCAACACGGCTGCTGGCCGCAAGTTGTTCTCGGGCTTCATTGATCTCAATGACACCCTGGCCAATCTGACAGCGCTGTCTCCCTCGGCATTGAAGGCGGCCAGCAGCTGGACCCTCACCGATCCCACCGCCAATGCCGGTGTGATTTCACTGCCCAACATCACGGTTGCGGCAGGATCGGTGCTGAAAGGTGCCACCAACTTCGCTGATTATCTCTACGGCCTTGCCGATACTGCAGCTGTATTGGCGATGCAGGATGTCGACACTGTTGCCGTCGTCAAGAACACCAGCGCCATCAAGATCACTGGCGATCAAGCAGCGGCCGTTGATCTGAATACGCTCTCTAACTCCACCGCGCTTGTGATTGATGCCTCAGGCGTCAAAGTTGTCAACGGCGGCTATGCGGCTGTGCTGGCTGTCTACAACGATGTTGCCGGTATCGCTGGCCTCGGTAATGAAGCTGTCAATCTGAACATTGAAGGCACCGTCACCGTCGCTGAGGCCAATGTCATTGACGACAAGACCAGCGGTGTGATCACGGCCACGATCAGCAACCAGCAGATTGCTGATCTGAAGCTGCTGAAGCCCAGCAATAACGCTTACACGATCACCGTGGCGACAGCCGAGGTGACGGCTGCTGACATGA
>RFPK01000413.1 GCA_009926195.1 Synechococcaceae bacterium WB4_1_0192
GCACGGTGCGGCGATCCTTGCCACCCTTGCCATTGCGAACGGTGAGCTCACGGCGACTGAACTCCAGGTCCTGCACCCGCAGCCGCAGGGCCTCCAGCAGCCGCAGCCCGCTGCCGTACAGCAACCGCGCCACCAGGGCTTCCTCACCCTCCATCCGCTCCGGCACAGCGCGCACCAGCTGCTGCAGGTCAGCAGCTCCCGGTAGAGAAAGAGCAGAGCCGATAGCGCCTGGTTCTGGGTGGAGGGACTCACCTGGAGCTCCACCGCCAGATGGCTCAGAAATGCATTCACCTCATCACTGCCCATCTCACGGGGGTGGCGCAGGCTGTGAAAGCGCAGGAAGCGCCGCAGCCACTGCTCATAGGTCTTCACCGTGCGGCGGGCGTAGTGACGGGTCTGCAATTCCTCGCGGTAGCGCTGGATCAGCCCTGGCGCACGCTTCGGCTCGGACGTGGACATGGCAATGACACTGGGCACTCCTGCTCAGGGTTCCCAGGCCAACCGCACCGCCGCTCAGGGCCGCTCAGGCACCGCCGCCGCATCCAGCCGGCGCGGATCCGCCACACCGAGGCTGCCGCTGGGCTGCACGCCGCCAGGCGGGTAGCGCACCTCCACCGAATTGGCGGAGCCCATCGCCGGCACCGGCACCAGCCTGTGGCCCATCGCCGCCAGCAGCCGCAGCGTGTCGGCGCTCAGGCCTTCCTCCAGGCTGATCTGATCGGGCCAGAGCTGGCTGTGCACCCGTGGTGCCGCCACCGCCGAAGCCAGGTTGAGGCCATGCACCAGCCGGTTCAGCAGCACCTGCAGCACCGTGGTGATGATGCGGCTGCCGCCGGGGCTGCCAGTGGCCAGCAGCGGCCGCCCATCGGGCAGGAACACCAGCGTGGGCGTCATCGAACTCAGGGGCCGGCGGCCGGGGGCGATCGCGTTCTGGGCGCCCTGGCGCAGGCCGTAGGCATTGGCGGCGCCGACGGCGGCGCTGAAGTCGTCCATCTCGTTGTTGAGCAGGAACCCCGCGCCCGGCACGCTGATGCCATTGCCGTAGGCCGTGTTCAGCGTGGTGGTGGTGGCCACCAGGCCGCCATCGCGATCCACCACCGACAGATGGGTGGTGTTGCCGCCCCCCTCGGCCGGGCTGCGCTGCGCCTCCAGCTCCGCCGCCGGCCGGTGCCGATCCAGCCGCAGCTGGCGCCGCTGGCCGTCGGCATAGCCGGCGCTGAGCAGCTGATCGAGCGGCATCGCGATCTGATCGGGATCCCCCAGCAGCCGGTTGCGAT
>RFPK01000414.1 GCA_009926195.1 Synechococcaceae bacterium WB4_1_0192
ATCTACAGCGAGGGCAGCAAGCGCATCGCCAGCCGTTTCAACGGTGCAACCTGCCCGAACGTGACGGCGCCAACGCCCTGAGCGCTCTGCTTGGGGCTGAACGATCCATGCCGCTGCGGTGGCTAACGCGCAAGGACCGCAGCGAACTCAGCGGCGCTTCCGCTCCCCGGACCAGATGCGTTCCAGCGACCGTCGGAACTCCTGCTCCGTCATCGGCCGGGCCAGGCGCCGACCGCGCAGGGTGCTGCCGATCCACCAGATCTGCAGGCCGCCAAAGACCAGGGCCAACAGCCCCAATTGGACATCACCCCAGTTCAGCTGCTCGATCCATCCCATCCCCGCCTCAGCGCAGACCCTGCAGTTGCAGCAACTGGGCCGCCTGATTCAGGCGCCGGTCGAAGCAGGCAAACGTCAGGGGCTGCTCGATCGCGCTCTGCAGCTGATGGGCAGCCGCCAGCTGAACACTGTCGTAACCGCGCAGGGCGAAGGCGTCCGCGTAGCGGCCGGCAGCCTCCACCAGCGGCTGGCTGACTTCCACGATCAGCAAAGACGGCCAGAGCTGGCTGAGCTGCTCGCGGGCCTGCTGGATGGCATCGGCGCTGGCGGGATCCTCCCGGGCACGACGCGCCATCGCCGCAACGGCTTCCGCCCAGGTGATGCGGCAGACCGCAATCCATTCCGCGGCGTTGGCCGCACGGAGCACGGCCTCACTCTCGGGCTCCTCGATCACCAACTTCACCAGCGCGCTGGTGTCGCAAAACAGGGTCACAGCGCTGCTCAGCCCCGATCGTCCAGAACGATCGAGCTCACCAACGGTCCCTGACCCTGCAGGCGAATCGGTGCCGGCAGGGCTGGCTTCTGGCCGTTCCAGCTCACGAGACCGGCGTCCTGAGCGCGCTGCAGTGGACGGCTCACCCCACGGCCCTCTGGCTCGACGGCTGTGATCCGGGCGATGGGCTTGCGATGGGAGGTCACCTCCACCACATCGCCAGCCTGGGCGCGCGACAGCCAGGCCGAGAGGTGGGTCTTGAGATCCCGCACCGACACCTGGGTTGTGACCACATCGGCCATCGCCATGACCACCATTGCGACCACATTAGAGCCCTTCCTGGTTGGCGCAGCGCCCGGATGGGCACCACTGAGGTCTGGTCAGGCGTGCCCAGCCACCGGCTCCAGCACATCAAGCAACGCCTGCAACTCCCCCTGCGGATCGCGCTGCAGCAGCGCAAGCAGCTCGGGGCCCGGGGCGGCCGCCTGCGC
>RFPK01000415.1 GCA_009926195.1 Synechococcaceae bacterium WB4_1_0192
GGTCCGTGCCGCCGGACGGCTGGAGGCCAGCACCGATTTCTCGCGGGCCGCTGAGGCCGATGCCCTGATCCTGTGCGTGCCCACGCCGCTGAATCAATACCGGGAGCCAGACCTGAGCTTCATCCGCGACACGATGAAGGCGCTGCTGCCCTATCTCAGGCCTGGCCAGGTGCTGAGCCTGGAGAGCACCACCTATCCCGGCACCACCGAAGAGGAGCTGCGTCCACTGGTGGAAAGCCGGGGGCTGGTGATCGGCGACAGCTTCTTTCTGGTGTATTCACCGGAGCGTGAGGATCCCGGCAATGCCCACTTCAACACCGCCACGATTCCCAAGGTGATGGGGGGCAGCACGCCGGCCTGCACCGAGGTGGGGGTGGCGCTGTACGAGCAGGCGATCAGCGAGGTGGTGCCGGTGAGCAGCACCCAGGCCGCTGAGCTCACGAAGCTGCTCGAGAACATCCACCGAGCCGTGAACATCGGCCTGATGAATGAGCTCAAGCCCCTGGCCGATCGCATGGGCATCGATCTCTATGAGGTGATCCGGGCGGCTGCCACCAAGCCCTTCGGCTTCGTGCCCTACTACCCCGGCCCGGGCCTCGGCGGCCACTGCATTCCGATTGATCCCTTCTATCTCACCTGGAAGGCGCGGGAATACGGGATGCACACCCGGTTCATCGAGTTGGCGGGCGAGATCAACACGGCGATGCCCGCCTATGTGGTGCAGAAAACCGCCGATGCCCTCAATGAGGTGGGCAAACCGCTCAAGGGCAGCCGGCTGCTGGTGCTCGGCATCGCCTACAAGAAGAACGTCGACGACATGCGCGAGTCGCCCTCGGTGGAGGTGATGGAGCTGCTGCGTGCCAAGGGAGCCGATGTCCAGTACAGCGACCCCTTCTTTGCGGCGTTCCCGCCGATGCGGCGCCATGCGTTTGCGCTCACCAACACGCCCCTCAGCGCTGAGGTGTTGGCCAGCTTTGATGCGGTGATTCTGGCCACAGATCACGATGGCTTCGATTACGAGCTGATCGCGGCCCACAGTCGGTTGCTGATCGATACCCGTGGCCGTTTCGCTCCCGCGGCCGGGATCGTGCGCGCCTGATGGAGCTGATCACCGTCGTCGGGGCCCGGCCCCAGTTCATCAAGGCGGCGGCCGTGAGCCGGGCCATTCAGGCCACGGCAACCACGGATCGGCCGATCAGGGAGCGGATCCTGCACACCGGTCAGCATTTCGATGCGGCGATGTCGGACCGGTTCTTCACG
>RFPK01000416.1 GCA_009926195.1 Synechococcaceae bacterium WB4_1_0192
ACCGACTCCTCCAGCTCCACCGGCCCGAACACCGCCTCAGCCCCGCGGTTGAGGTGATAACCACCGCCGGCAGAGGCTGGCCTGGCCCCGACCACCGCCAGGCCGGGCGGCCGCAGCTCGCGCAGACCCCAGCCGCAGTGCCGCTCCCCCAGCCGCTCCAGCTGGCGCCTGAGGGTCTGGCCGCTGGGATCGCGGCCCGTGTCATGGTTGCCGAGGATGCAGGCCAGCGGCATGGGCAGCGCCGCCAGGCGCACCGGGATGCGGCCGTTGCCATCACTCAGATCGCCCACCACCAGCAGGGCATCGGGGGCGAGCTGCTCCAGCAGCTGCTCGTCGGTGTGGTCCCACTGACCGTGCAGATCACCGGCGATGGCGATGCGGAGCTCTGCCATCGCCGGTGCCTAGGCTCTGCCCATCCTGCAACAGATGGGGGTCGGACTTGGTTTTCGCGGCAGCGCAGCACACAGGCCCCGGTGCCGAGGGCGACAGCGCCATGCCATCGGCGGCCGAGCTGCCCGCCGCGATCGACGCCCTGCGCCGTGAGCGCAACGCCGTGATCCTGGCGCACTACTACCAGGAGCCCGAGATCCAGGACATCGCTGATTTCATTGGCGATTCCCTCGAGCTCTCGCGCAAGGCCGCCGCCACCGACGCCGACGTGATCGTGTTCTGCGGCGTGCACTTCATGGCCGAGACGGCCAAGATCCTCAGCCCGGACAAGACCGTGCTGCTGCCGGATCTCGAGGCCGGCTGCACCCTGGCGGACGCCTGCCCCGCCGACAGCTTCGCCAGCTTCCGCGCCGCCCATCCCGAGCACCTGGTGGTGAGCTACATCAACTGCTCGGCGGCGGTGAAGGCCCAGAGCGACCTGATCTGCACCAGCAGCAACGCCGTCGACCTGGTGAAGCAGCTGCCGGCCGATCGACCGATCCTGTTCGCGCCGGACCAGAACCTGGGCCGCTGGGTGCAGCGCCAGAGCGGCCGTGAGCTGACCCTCTGGCCAGGTAGCTGCATCGTGCACGAAACCTTCAGCGAGCAGGCGCTGCTGCAGCTGCAGCTGGATCACCCCGGCGCCGAGGTGCTCGCCCACCCCGAATGCCAGCAGCACCTGCTCGATCTGGCCGATTTCATCGGCTCCACCAGCAAGCTGCTGCACCGCGCCGAAGCCAGTGAGGCCGAGGCGTTCATCGTGCTCACCGAGCCCGGGATCCTGCATCAGATGCGCAAGGCAGTGCCTCACAAGCAGTTCTTCGAGGTGCC
>RFPK01000417.1 GCA_009926195.1 Synechococcaceae bacterium WB4_1_0192
GTGGGCGACGGTCTGGCCGGCGATCACCTGCAGGTCGAGCACGCGGCCATCGCGCTCGGCCAGCACCTGGCCGTCGTAGGCGATGCGGGCTTCGGTGACGCGGATCTGACGGCGCAGATCACCGATCTGGTAGCGGCGCTGGAGGGCCTGGGTCTCGATCTGCAGCTTCACCTGTTCGTAGGCGGTCTGCACCTTGCGGCGGTCGATGCGCACGCCGTCGAGGTTCACGGAGGTGTTGGTGAGCCCCTGCTCGGCCGAGACCACTTCGGTGGAGAGGGGTGCCACCACCTCGCGGCGACTGAGCCATTCGAGGTTGCGCAGCTTGCTGGCGTAGGTGGCCTGCAGGGCGCGGTAGCGCACGCTGTCGTCATCGAGCTTGGCCAGGGCGGTGTCGACTGCCAGCTTCTCGGTGGCGAGGCGCAGACGATCGCGCGCGTCGAGGTCGCGGTTGATGCGCTCCAGCTGGGCCAGGTTGCCGCGCTGCTGCTGGAGTTGCCTGGCCAGCACCGGCAGGTAGAGGGTCATCAACACCTGCCCCTTGCGCACCGGCTGGCCCGTGCGCACCGCCACGCTCTGCACCTGGCCGGCGGCGCGGGCATTGAGCACACCGGCATTGTCGGGATAGATCAGCACCCCGGAGCCGGTCACCTCGGTGGGGACCGGCCACAGCAGCGCCCACAGGCCGATCAGGCCGCCCATGCCCGCCAGGCACACCCCCACCTGGCCGTGGTCGCTGAGACCACCCCAGTGGACCCGCAGGCGCGCCAGGGGGCCGGCGGTGGAGGGCAGCGGTGGGGCCTCGTTCATGGCCGCCAGCATGCACGGACCGACCCATCTTGGCCAGATCAGGGCAGACTGCAGCCCACTTCAGCCGCTCCCAGGTTGCGCGTGCAGCGTCGAGGCCGCCTCAACGGGCTGATCACCCCGGTGCTGCTGGCCGTGCAGAGCGGCCCGTTGCTGGCGCAACCCAGCCCCAGTCCACGCGGCCTCGGCGCCCCTGTGGCGAGCACCGCCACGCTGGAGCGCAGCTGGCGGCAGCACCGCTGGCCGCCTGGTGTTGGCGCCCGGCCCCGGTTCCGCTGGGATCAGGGCATCGAGGGCCCGCAACTGCTGATCCAGCTGCCGCCAGCTGCGCTCCAGCGTGGCGGTGCTCGCCACAGGGGCGCCGAGGCCGCCTCAACGGGCTGATCACCCCGGTGCTGCTGGCCGTGCAGAGCGGCCCGTTGCTGGCGCAACCCAGCCCCAGTCCACGCGGCCTCG
>RFPK01000418.1 GCA_009926195.1 Synechococcaceae bacterium WB4_1_0192
GACTCGACGCATGGAGAAGACAGAGCACCAAACCCAACCCACTTCGCCCCGTGGTTCCGTTGCTCTTGAGCCGCGAGGGGGAGAGTCTGGCCAGGAGAGCCCTCCCGCGCAGCCGCTGACAGGCAAGGCCGGAGCGCTTGCTGCGGTTGAGCGTCTGTATCAGGACCATGGCGATGAGCTGAAGCAACTGGCCGATGCCTGAGCCCCAGTGGCTCGATCGCGACCTGGTCGACGCCCTGCATGAGCACTCCCTCCGCCTGCACGGCGGGCTTGCCGGAGTCCGCGACGACAGTGTGTTGGAAGCCGCGATTGCCTCACCACGCAACGTCTGGGCCTACGAGGGAGAAAAGGATCTGTTCCGCCTGGCGGCTCATCTGCTGGTGAGCCTGGCCAAGGCGCATGCCTACAGCGATGGCAACAAACGCATCGCCATCATTTCTGCGGTGGCCTTTCTCGGTGCCAACGGCATTGCGCTCTCCATCGGCGCCGGCGAGCTGGTGCCGCAGACCATCCGGGCGGCACGCTGCCAGGAACGAGAGCGAGCCCAGGAGGAGGAGGCGATCGCACTCTGGCTCCAGCTCTCCAGCCGCAAGCGCACCGCCGCATGAACGAGAGCCCAAACCGGATCAAGAGAACCCCCGCTGACGCAGCCAGAAGGCACCGATATCCAGAGACCCCTGACGCTCTCCCGCATCACGCACGATCCAGCTGTGATGGGCGGCCGGCCCTGCATCCGGGGCCTGCGCATCACACACGGTTGCCACGGCCCTGAACCTCACGGCCCGTGGCTCCAGCCGCGAGCTGAGCCCCCTGGCACCAAAACCCCTCCCCTGCTAGTACAGGCGTACGCATGAGACATTGTCATGGTGCCGGTCCCGCTCTCCCGTCTGCAGCCTTCCCGCACCGACGAGATCGAGGACTGGCCCTGGCTGGATCAGGCGGTCCTCCGTGCTAGCCGCAGCCACCAGGTCTGCATGACCTGCCACTTCTTTCGGCACCACCCGGGGCCCGAGTGCATCCCGCTGCTCACCTGCCATTTGCATCAGGGCCTGATCGCCCACGGCGAGCACCTCACCCACCGCTGTAGCGGCTGGTCAGAAGACCTGCACCGCCAGCGGGGCTGGGCGCCTGAGGTGGCGTGAAGTTGGCCAAGGGAGCTGATGTGGGAGATGGCGCATGAGGAGGCTTGGGCAATTCACCGCGCAGCCGGCTTCCTTCATCACCGAAGGAGGCCTAGATCAGCAATGACTGACTGATGC
>RFPK01000419.1 GCA_009926195.1 Synechococcaceae bacterium WB4_1_0192
CCCACCTGCAGCGCATCGGAGTTGCCCAGACCCACCACCGGCCACGGGCCTGCGGCCTCGAGCTTCACCACCGCCAGGTCGGCGTGGACCCGGTCACCGACCTGGCGGTGGTGCGGTTGACGGGTGGTGGGGCCTGGCCGGTGGTCGGGCTGGGCAACTCCGATGCCCTGCAGGTGGGCGACTGGGTCATCGCCGTCGGCAACCCCTTCGGGCTGGATCAGACGGTCACACTGGGCATTGTCAGCAGCCTGAACCGCAACGCCGCCAAGCTCGGGATCACCGACAAGCGGCTGGAGCTGATTCAGACCGATGCCGCCATCAACCCCGGTAATTCCGGCGGGCCGTTGCTGGATGCCGACGGTCGGGTGGTGGGCATCAACACCCTGGTGCGTTCGGGGCCGGGGGCCGGTCTGGGGTTCGCGATCCCGATCAATCGCGCCCGTCAGATCGCCGAGCAGCTGGTGAGCAAGGGCAGTGTCAGTCACGCCATGATCGGTGTCGGGCTCGATCAGGTCCGTGATGAGGCTGGCCTCACAGGCGGTGCCCTCGTGCGCACGGTGATGACCGGTGGCCCGGCTGCCCGCGCCGGCCTTCGGCCGGGCGACGTGATCACCGGTGTGGATGAACAGAGCGTGCAGAGTCCGGCGCAGCTCACCCAGATCGTGGAACGCAGCGGGGTAGGCCGGCCCCTCACGGTGCGGATCCGGCGTCAAGGGCAGTCGCTGACGCTTTCGGTCACCCCAGTGGAGCTCTCCAGCCTGATGCCGGTGCCCCGGTCCTGACGCAGGCTTGTCCCTGCTGAAGCCCCGCGCTCAGACGGGCGGTGCCTGGTTCAGCTGCTGGCGCATCACCCAGGCGGTGGCCGCTTTCTGGCTGTGCCAGGCCAGCAGGAGCTGCTTGGCCAGCCCCTGCAGTTCCTCCAGGTTTGCCGTGGCCTCAATGGCCCGGTTCATCCGCTCCAGCTCGAATTCCTGATCGAGGCTCAGGGCAAGGGGTTCGATCACGGCGACAGCCTCAATCAGTGCAGTGATGCTACGAACTGTTTCAGTTGGCTGCGTCGTCGTCGATACGGCGCGTCCGTCTTGCCGTCACTGCTGGTCGCGCAGCACCTCGACGCAGTGCGTCACGCACTCGCCGTCATCCACGGAGCAGGCGGTGATGCACTCGAAGTAGGTCGTCACCGAATCGGCGTCGGCGGGTTGCTCCTGCTGCGGGCCGCCGCTGGCCGGCGACGCGCCCTCCAG
>RFPK01000420.1 GCA_009926195.1 Synechococcaceae bacterium WB4_1_0192
CGCAGGCCGATGAGGTCTGAGCTGCCGGGGCAGAGGCCGTAGCGCACCAGGCGGCCGGTGGCGTCCTTGAGCGCGCCGGTGTTGTTGCGCCAGAGGCGGGCCGGCCCCGAGCCATGCTCCAGGCGTATGGCGTTCTGAACCGCCAGCTCATCCGAACGACTGGCCATCATGAAGCTCGCGAACACGCGCCAAGGGTATTGCCGCCACCTGCGGCACCACGGCATTGCCTAAGGCTCGCAGACGGTCCACCCAGTCGGGAATCCCATCAGAGCCTCGGCATAGTTTGGGTGTACCAGTGGGGGGTCCGTCTCGCAGCGCCTCAAACTCTCGGAGGTTCTGGACCCGCGCCAGTGCTGGCTGCCAATGAATCGGTTTTTCTGTGTGCCCTTCCATTCGGTAGCTGTCGGGGTAGGAAACAGCCCACCAGCGATTGCGTACGTGCCAAGCTCCAAGATCGGCAGCTGATACGCACGCCCATTCGCAAGCACGCCCATCTTGGGCCAGCTCTGCAAGAACGGTTCCAAGCCCATCAGAGAGGATTGCCCAGCGCGCCGGTGTTGTTGCGCCAGAGGCGAGCGGGGCCAGCACCGCAGGCGATGCGGATGTCGTTCTGAACCGCCAGCTCATCCGAACGACCTGCCACCGCGCGCCCTCAGAATGTGATCGGTCCACCCGCGAGAGTAGCCGCGCTCCAGGCGGATGGCCTCCAGCTCCTCGCGGGTGCGGGCCTTGCCGACGGCCTTGCGACGCTGCTGAGCAGCGGCCTGGGCGGTGAGCTCCTGCAGGGTGCCGTCGACGGTGACCAGCTCGCGACGGGCGGGCGGTGGGAACACGAAGCCGCACACCGGGCAGACCGGCTCGGCCGATGGCAAGGTGCTGAAGCAGGAATCGCATACCTTGACCGGCAGGGCCTCGCTGGCGGCGCGCTTGGTGCGCTTGGTGCGCCCCTCGAGGCTCCACTCGCGCTGATCGGTCGGCAGGCCGTGGCGGAGGCTGTTGCCCACGTGGTCGTTGACGATCGCCCAGCGCTTGCCCGGCGCCGGCCGGAGCACCCGGCCAACCTGCTGGAGGTGCAGGCCCAGGCTGTCGGTGGGGCGGAGCAGGATCGCGCCGGTGACGCTGGGGATGTCGGTGCCCTCGCTGATGATGTCGCAGCTGGTGATCACCTTCAGCACGCCAGCGCCGAGGTCGTTGATCATGCGCCGGCGCTCACCGCGATCCATCGCGCCATCGAG
>RFPK01000043.1 GCA_009926195.1 Synechococcaceae bacterium WB4_1_0192
GCGCTGGTGGCCCTGCGCGTGCAGCCACGGGCCAGTGCCGATGTGGTGATGGGGGAGCGGGAGGGGGTGATCGCCATCCGCCTCAAGGCGCCGCCGGTGGATGGCGATCACCCCCTCCCGCTCCCCCATCACCACATCGGCACTGGCCCGTGGCTGCACGCGCAGGGCCACCAGCGCCTCGTTCGGATCCGGCGATGCTGCGGCCATGGTGGGATCGCGGCCATCGGCTCGCCGCTCAGGGATGGCAGCCAGTCCAACAGAACCGTCAGCCAGCGCCGGTCAGGCCGATGGGGCGGGGCGGGACGAGGCGACGTAGGGTCTGAGCAGCGCTGGGAACCGGGCCGATGGATGCCGTGCGAGAGGCGGAGGCGAGCCTCGACCCACACCGGATCCAAGGGCGGATCAGGCCCAGGATCGAGCGCAGCTTTGAGCGCTGGCTGTGGCGTTTCCGCCTGATCGCGATCGTGCCGGTACTGATGAGCCTGCTGAGCACGGCCGCTGCCTTCGTCTGCGGCAGCCGGGAGATCCTGCATGCCCTGAACCTGCTGCTCGATAACGCACCGGACGACAGCAAGGCCATCGCCAAGCTGCTGGGCACCCTGGTGGGTGGCGTGGATCTCTACCTGATCGGCATCGCTCTGCTGATCTTTGGCTATGGCGTCTATGAGCTGCTGATCTCCGACATCGAAGCGGCCAGACCCGCCGAGGCCGGCAGCGGCGGCAGCGGCGGCAGCGGCCTGCTCGATATCCGCAGCCTTGATGCACTCAAGGAGAAGCTGGTCAAGGTGATCGTCGTCGCCCTGATCGTGGCCGCCTTCAAGGCGATGCTGGTGTTTCCGATCGACAACACCAGCAATCTGCTGGTGTTCAGCGGCAGCGTCCTGCTGCTGGCGCTGAGCGCCTGGCTGGTGGCCGGTGGTCCCGGTCACCGGCACTGACCGTCCGCCCGCCCACGCCTGCGGCGATCCCCCGCACGACTCGCCACGCCATGACCGAGCGCCCCGGCCGAACCAGCCTCACCATCCGCAGACCGGATGACTGGCATGTGCATCTGCGCGACGGGGCGATGCTGCGGGCGGTGGTGGGCCACACCGCCCGCCAGTTCGGCCGGGCGATCGTGATGCCCAACCTGCGGCCACCGATCACCAGCGTGGTCGCCGCCGCCGCCTACCGCGACCGGATCCAGGCGGCCCTGCGGGCCAGCAGCGGCGAACCGGGCCACGGGAATCCGGCGGCAACCTTCACGCCGCTGATGACGGCCTATCTCACCGAAACCCTGCCCGCGGCCGAGCTGGAGCTCGGATTTCGCGAGGGGGTCTTCAACGCCGCCAAGCTCTATCCCGCCGGCGCCACCACCAATTCAGATGCCGGTGTGCGTGATCCGGCCCACATCGGCCCCGCCCTGGAGACGATGGAGCGGATCGGCATGCCGCTGCTGATCCACGGCGAGGTGACCGATCCGGAGGTGGACATCTTCGATCGCGAAGCGGTGTTCATCGAACGGCATCTGCAACCACTGCTGCGGCGTCATCCCGGCCTGAAGGTGGTGCTGGAGCACATCACCACCGCCGATGCCGCCGCGTTCGTGGCGGAGGGTCCGGCCAACCTGGCGGCCACGATCACGCCCCACCACCTCCACATCAACCGCAACGCCCTGTTCCGCAGCGGCCTGCGGCCGGACTTCTACTGCCTGCCGGTGGCCAAGCGCGAACGGCATCGGCTGGCGCTGGTGGCGGCAGCCACCTCCGGCAACCCGCGCTTCTTCCTGGGCACCGACTCCGCCCCGCACGGACGCGAGGCCAAGGAATCGGCCTGCGGCTGCGCCGGCATCTACAACGCCCCGTTCGCCCTGGAGAGCTACGCGACGGTGTTTGAGCAGGAGAACGCCCTCGATCGTTTCGAAGCCTTCGCCAGCGAGAACGGGCCGCGCTTCTACGGCCTGCCGCTCAACGGCGGCACGGTCAGCCTGGAGCCGATCAGCGCCGACGACGACAACCCGGAGCTGGTGGTGCCAGCGATGCTGGAGCTGGACAACGGAACCGCCACGCCGAGCCGGCTGGTGCCGTTCCACGCCGGCGAGGTTCTGGGCTGGCGGCTGAAGACCACCTGAGCCGAGCGGCGGAGCATGCCTTCAGGGGCCGGTGGGATCCTCATCCACCGGCTCCAGCTGAATCGTGGCGTGGACGATGCCGAGGCTCGCCAGGTCCCGCTTGGCCCGATGCAGCAGCTCCCGGTCATCGAGGATCGGCCGGCGCCGCAGATGCACCGTCAGGGCGGTCTGGGATGTGCTGATCGCCCAGACATGCAGGTGATGGGCATCCACCACACCCGGCAGGCCCTCCAGCAGCGCGATCACGGCCTGGGGATCGATGTGGCGCGGCACGGCATCGAGGCTGAGGCGCAAGGCCTCGCGCAGCAGATCCCATCCCGTGGCCGCCACCGCCACCCCGACGCCGATGGCGGTGATGCTGTCCAGCCAGTCCCAGTGGGTGAACAGCACCAGCAGGGCACTGATCAGCACCGCCGCCGACACCGCCGCATCCGTGAGCAGGTGCAGCGCCGCGGCGCGGCGGTTGAGATCGGCCTGGGCCGTGGAGCCGAAGGCCTGAGCGGACCCGAGGTTGACCAGCACACCGATCGCCGCCGCCCAGGCAACCGGCCCGGCCACCACCGGTTCGGGATGTTGCAGCCGCTGCAGCGCCTCCACGATCACGACGGCACCGGCGGCGAAGATCAGCAGCGCGTTGAACAGGGCGGCGAGCTCGGTGCCACGGCCATAGCCATAGGTGAAGGTGTCGGTGCTGGGGCGGGTGCTGAGCCGTTCGGCCACCCAGCCCAGGATCAGTCCCGCCACATCGCCGAGGTTGTGCAGAGCATCCCCCACCAGGGCGAGCGAACCGGAGGCCAGGCCGATCACCAGCTGCAGACCCGAAAGCAGGCTGTTGAGCAGCACGCTCCAGCGAAAGGCCGCCGCCGAGGAAGGGCGATGCTGATGCACCAGGTGATGGCGATGGGCAGGCCCGGGCCCATGGGAGTGATGCGAATCGCCTGGCTTGACCATCAGCGTGTCCGCCGCGACAGAAATCCTCCGCATTGGTAGCAGCGGTTACCGGGGATGGCCCACGCCGATCCATACCCTCCAGCTACCGCTTGCCCCTCTCGCTCGATGCAGACCAGACTGCAGGCCCAGCGTGCCGATGGTGCCTGGGATCATCTCAAGACCTACCCCAACCCACTGCTGGCCTACATCGCCGCCTGCAAGCTGAGCCGCAGCGAGCAACGCCGCTGCCGCACCGTCTGCGCCAGCGGCCAGGTCATCGAGGAGATCCGCCCTGCCGGCAGGCCTCAGCCTGGCGTGCTGACCGCGACACGGTGAACAGCTCGCCAAGGTAAAGAGCTCGCAATGGTCAGCAGACAGACACAAACAGGCTGCCTAAGTTCCGACGGGCGTGGTGCGAGCACGCCTTTCCCCCCTGTCTGCCAGCCCGACTCATGTCTCTCGTGCAAGCGCCCACCCTGGGCATCGAGCGGTTTGCCAACGGCCAAAACAAGGAGCACTGGCGCCACGCCTCCGCCACCGACAAACAAGCTCTGATCCGCGCCGTCTACCAGCAGGTACTGGGCGGCCAGTACCTGATGACCAGTGAGCGCCTGGAGGGTGCGGAATCACTGTTCAACAACGGCTACCTGAACGTACGCGAGTTCGTCCGCACCGTGGCCAAGAGCGCTCTGTATCGCAGCCGCTTCTTCGAGACCTGCAATCCCTACCGGTTCATCGAACTCAACTTCAAGCACCTGCTTGGCCGCGCACCGCACAACAAAGCGGAGATGCTGCACCACTTCACGATCCTGCAGGACCAGGGCTACGACGCCGAAATCGATTCCTACATCGACAGCGCCGAGTACAACGCCAACTTCGGTAACGATGTGGCGCCGCACATGCACGGCTGGAACTATTCGATCGGTCATCAAGGTCGGCAGTTCTCCTGGGTGCTGCAGCTGGCACGCGGCGCCGCAGCCTCCGTCAAGGGAGATGGCAGCGGCACCCAGTTCCAGCTGGGTGGTGCCTTGCACCAGAACCGGCCGATTCCTGTACGCGGCGCCGGTTCCGCAGCCCGGTACGCCCACATCAGCACCGACGGACCGTTCCGAGCCAGCGTGGCCTCCGGCAGCGAGCTTCCCAGTGGCGATCTGCCCAGCGACCGCCGCATTGATGGCGCCCCGGCCTACGGCTTCCGCAGCAGCGAACTGCTGGTGTCGAGCCCGAGCGCCGGAGCCGCCGGGGAGGGCAGCCGTGTCGTGACGATCACAGCCACCGGCATCGCCAACAACGCCTTTGTGCGCCATGGTGCCTACACCACGCGGGTGCCCTTCAGCCGCATGAATGAGGCCCTGCAGCGGCTGATCCGCCAGGGCGGCAAGGTGGTGAGCGTCGTGGTGAGCGGTGATGGTGCTGCGACTACGGCACCGACTGCCGCCGCCAGCGCCCAGGCGGCTGAGGCACCCCGTGCCGGCGGTGGCAAGACCAAGGGCGGTCGGAAGCAGGGTTGAACCAGGCCCTGCTGTGGGGGGTGCTGGGGAGTCTCTGGCTCCAGCTGGCCGCCCCCCCTGCACGCGCTGCAGAGCCCGCCGCCCCCGGCCTGGAGCGGCTGGACCTGAAGGAGGGCTGGCCCCGCGGCGGCCAGCCCTTGCCACTGCCGGCCTGGACGCAGCTGCACCTGAGTGCCATCGGCGAGCCGATGCTCAATCCCGTGGGCGGCAGCAGCAGCAGCGCCAGCTGGAGCGGGCAGACGACCCTGGCGCTGGAGCTGAACCCGGGCCTGAAGCGCAACCCGGCCCAATGGCGGGAGATCGACCACTGGAAGCTGAAACTGGCCGTCAACCAGTACAGCGGCGACAGCCTGTACAGCGAGCGGATCGGGGCCCTGTTCCCCCTGCAGCAGATCGCCTATCCCAGTGGCCTGCTGCCCAGCGAACTGAGCCTGAGCCGCAGCTCCCGCGACGACAACCTGCAGGTCAAGGCCGGCATCCTGAGCCTCAATCCGAGCTTCATCGCGGCGCCGGTGTTCAACGGCTACGTGCATTCGGCGTTCAACAACACCTTGAACATCAGCGCCAGCGGCTTGCCGATCAGTCCTTACGCGTCACTCGGAGGTGTGGTGCAGCTGAAGCCCACCCGGGAGCTGAGCCTGCGCTACGGCTGGTTTGATCTGGGCAGCACCGCAACGATCGCCCGCTGGCTAGGGGGCTCGCCCCCCGCCGCAGGCAGCGGCTCAGCTCAGCTGCTGCAACTGAACTGGATGCCGGCCAAGCTGGGAGCACCGCCGGAGGCGGCCCTGCCCGGCTGTCGCACGGGGGCAGGGGTGGTGCGCCGCCACGCCGCCTGCCGCCGGCCGGTGCTGGTGCAGAACCAACTGCCCGGCAGCCTGATCAGCATCGGTGGCTATGGCAGCTCCGCTGCCGGCAGCGGGCTCTATGGCTCCGCCACCGTCGCCGCGGGCCTGCCGATCGGGCTCGAACAGCGGCTCTGGCTCGGCGGCGCCTCCAGCACTGACGCCCCTGGGAACCTCAGTCCGACCTTCATGGCCGGAGGCCTGGTGGTGCAGGGGCTGCTGCCGACGCGGCCCCTGGATGTGCTGGTGCTGGCGGCGGGACGAGCGAGCCTGCGCCGCGGGGCGGTCACCGCCTGGCCCAGCGCCTACGAGGCGATGATCGAACTGGGCTACCAGCTGAAACTCAGCCGGACGATGGCCCTGCAACCGACGCTGCAGTGGATCCTGAACCCCAGTGCCGGCGCAGGGCCACTGCCTGACATCCTCGCGGCGGGTGTGCAACTGAGCTTCAGCTTCTGAACAGAACCGGCCAGGGGCAGCAGAGTGATGCCAGCAGAGTGAACCGATGGAGCTGAGCCGCCGCCAACGCCGCACCGCAGCCCTGGCGGCCCTGCTGGGCAACGCCCTGGAGTGGTACGACTTCGCGGTCTACGGCTACGTGGCCAGCGCCCTCGGCGAGGCCTTCTTCCCAGCCGAAGCGACGGCCCTGCGCACCCTGGCGGCCTTCGGCGTGTTCGCCGTGGGCTACCTGATGCGGCCGGTGGGCAGCCTGGTGCTCGGTCCCCTTGGGGATCTGCTCGGCAGGCGCCTGATGCTCAGCCTCAGCATCCTGATCATGGGCCTGTCGAGCCTGGCGATCGGACTGCTGCCCAGCCACGCCCAGATCGGGATCAGCGCCGGCATCCTGCTGATCCTGCTGCGGATGCTGCAGGGCTTTTCCGTGGGCGGCGAATTCACCGGCAGCATCACCTACGCCACCGAGGCCGCAGGCCGCGGCCAGGCTGGCCTGCTCTCAAGCCTGGCGGTTGCCGGTGGGTTACTGGGCTTCAGCCTGGGCTCACTGACGGCCGCGCTGATCGGCTGGGGGATCGGCGAGCAGGCCATGGCGGACTGGGGCTGGCGGGTGCCGTTCCTGCTGGGGGCGGCGGTGGCGGTGCTTGGGCTGTGGATGCGCCGGGCAATGCCGGAAACCCTGCCGCCCGAGCTCCCGGACAGCGTGACGCGTGATGGCACCACCCTCGGCGGTGCGATCCTGCAACGCCTGCAGCAGGTGGCGCTGCAGTGGCGACTGGTGCTGCGCGTGATCGGCCTGGTCAGCTTCGCCAACGTGATCTTCTATCTGGCGTTTGTGTATCTGGTCGATGCCACGGGCCAGCAGCTCGGCAGCAGCGCCGCGGCCAACACGGTGGCCACGGTGCTGCAGACCCTCGGCCTGCCGCTGGTGATCCTGGGGGGGCATCTTGCGGATCGCCATGGTCTGGTGGTGGTGAACCGCTGGGGCAACCTCACATTGCTGCTGGTGATGCCGGCCGGGCTGCTGCTTGGCGGTCAGGGCAGCCTGGCGGGGCTGACGGCAGCCCTGGCCCTGCTGCTGGCACCACTGATGATCACCATGGGCGCCCAGGGGGTCCTGGGGGTGGTGCTGGTGCCACCGCACCAGCGTTGTGCGGTGTTCTCGATCGCCTACTCCCTGGCGATGGCCCTGTTCGCCGGCACCGCCCCGCTGGTGGCCACCTGGCTGCAGGAGCGTCAGCATTGGCCCTGGGGCATCCCGCTCTATGCCCTGATCTATGGCGTGCTCGCCCTCTGGGCGGTGCAGAGCAGCCGGCAGCAGCTGCGCTGAGTGCGTCCCTCCCCCCGAGCCGAGCCGAGCCGATGCCCCCCCTCTCCTTCCGCGAGCTCCAGAGCCAGCTGCTGCCGGAGTGGGGCCGCGAACACGACGGCAACGGCGCCGACTTTGACCTGCTGATGCTGCCTTCGCTGAGCGTGGATCCCGCTGAGCTGCAGCTGATCACCGGCGTCCATCACTACGAGGAGCGGCAGCTGTTCTCGCTGATCCGCCTGCGGGATCCGGGGGTGCGCATCGTCTATGTGACGAGCAAGCTGCTGCCCGATCTGGTGGTGGATGCCGTGCTGGAGCTGCTGCCGGGGGTCCCCACCTCCCACGCCCGCCGCCGCCTGCATCTGTTCGACACCGACGACGCCTCCAGCCGCCCGCTCACCGAAAAGCTGCTGGAGCGTCCAGCCCTGCTGAGCCGCATTCGCGCGCTGCTGCGACCGGGTCGCAGCTTCATCGCCTGCTATGTGGTCACCGCACTGGAAAAGCGTCTCTCGGAACTGCTGCAGGTGCCGCTGCTCGGCACCGATCCGGCCCTCAGCCACTGGGGCAGCAAGGCGGGCAGCCGCGAGCTGTTCCAGCGCTGCGGTGTGCCCCATCCACCGGGCAGCCCCCTGGCCCACAACCTCGATGATCTGGCCGAAGCCACCGCCGACCTCTGGGAGGCGCATCCCGATCTGGAGCAGTGCGTGGTGAAACTGAACGAAGGACTCAGTGGCCAGGGCAACGCACGGCTGGACCTGACGCCGCTGGAGCTCGGCGACTGCAGCGGGGCCGAGCGACGCCAGCGGCTGCGCAGCGCCATGGAGCACCTGCCGATGCCAGCCCCGCAATGGCGTGAGCTGGTGGGGCAGCAGGGGGCGCTGGTGGAAGCCTGGCTGCAGGGGGGTGCGGAGCTCTCCTCCCCAAGCGTGCAGGGCACGATCCACCCCGGTGGCGCGGTGGAGATGCTCTCCACCCATGAGCAGATCCTTGGCGGTGCCAGCGGCCAGACCTACCTGGGCTGCCGTTTCCCCGCCGCCGATCCCTACCGGCTGGAACTGATGGAGCACGGGCGGACCGTGGGCACGGCCCTGGCGGCAGAGGGGGCACTGGAGCGCTATGCCATCGATTTCATTGCCCGCCGCTTCGGCGACCACTGGGATCTACAGGCGATCGAGGTGAACCTGCGCCAGGGCGGGACCACGCATCCCACCATGGCTCTGCGGGCGATCACCACCGGCGAGCTGAACCCGGGCAGTGGCGACTTCCTTGCCCCCACCGGCCAGGCGCTGCACTACATGGCCAGCGACAACGTCAGCGATCCAGCCCTGCGGGGGCTGCTGCCGGTCGACCTGATCGACCTGGTGGCTGAGGCCAACCTGCACTACGACCCGGCCCGCTTGCGCGGCAGCGTCTTCCACCTGCTGGGCTGCCTGTCGGAATTCGGCAAACTGGGCATGACCTGCATCGGCCGCAGCACCGCCGAGGCTGAAGCGGTCTACGAGGCCACCAGCGCCCAGCTGATCAGCCGGGCTCGGCAGTTGCGCGGTGGCTGATCAGGGCCGCGGCCCAATCCAGCCAGCCAGCTCCCGGGCGGCCTGGGAGCGGGCCAGGGCGCGCGCGGCCGGCAGAGCCGGCTCCAGCCGCTCAGAGCTGAAGGAGGGCAGGTTGCGACTGCGCAACCAGGCGCCCCAACGGAATTCATGGAAGGGAATCAACGGCGCAGCGGCGATCACGCCTTCACGCTTGAGCTTCCAGACCAGGCTGCGGTAGGGATCGTCCTGGGTGTCGGCGAGGGAACGGGGCAGGGCCTGCGGCGACAGCGGACCATGGCCGCGCCCGTCATAGAGATAGAGCCAACCGCGCTGGTGCAGCGCTTCGAGCGCGGCGCGGCGCTCGCTCACCTCCAGCTGCAGGGCCACATAGCCAAAGGCGGTGGCGGATGGATCGAGCTCCAGCAGGGCGCGCAGTCGGTGATGGCGATCCACCATCCACAGCTCACCGGCGCTACTGCGCACCAAAGGGGTTGGTTTGTGGCGAAGGTAACGGCGGCGCTCCTCAGCGGAGTCGTCTGCGAAATCGGACTGGCGGCTGCGGATCTCGGCCATCCCCACACACATCTGGGTGGGCTGCAGATCGCTCAGCCTCACCTCGATCAGGGCGTCCGGCCCGGACGGGGCCGGCAGGGGAACAAACGGAGGGAGACGCAGCGCCATGGGCAGACCCTAAAGCCGCCGTTCAGTTGCTGACCTGGACACCCTTCCAGAAGGCCACCCGACCCCGGATGGCGGCGGCCTCAGGCTTGGGGTCGGCGTAGAACCAGGCGGCGTTGGCATTCACCTCGCCATTCACGACCACGTCGTAATAGCCGGCCGTTCCCTTCCAGCCGCAGACCGTGGTGTGGGAGGAGGGGCGGATGTACGCGGCCACAACGCTGTCGGCCGGGAAATAGGCGTTGCCCTCGACGATCGCGATGTCGTCGCTGCGGGCGATGACGGCACCATTCCAGCGGGCTTCCATGGCATCAGAGCGGCGAGGCCGACATCCTGACGGATCAGAAGCGCACGGCGTCGTAGATGGGCATCGTCGCGAAGCCGAGCGATGCAGGCACTGGATTCGCTCCGGCGGGCAGGGCCTGCACGGCGAACATGTAGGTGTCGGCCTGGCTGGGGTTATGCCAGGGGCGCAGGGCCACGGTGATCGTCTGGCCTGGCTGGGGTGGTTCAGGGAAGCGCAGGCTGTACCGGCGCCCGACCTCATCGAAGCTGGCCTGCACCGGAACCGCCGGCCCCTCGCGACGCGGCTCACCGAGGAAGGCCCGGGTTTGCTCGGCCATGAACGGAAACTGGGTATCGACGCCGCGGGTCTGCTGGATCTCAAGACCACCAAGCCCGACGCCGGCCTGCTCCGGCAGGGTGACGGTGAAGTAGTACTCCACCCCCGTCTGCATCACGTACCAATAGAAACTACGGAACACCACACGCCAGGGGGGCCGGCTGAACCAGGTCTGCCCCTGCAGCTCCAGAGCCGCCGCCGGGGTCTGCAGGCCAGGTGCCAGCGGTTGCAGGCTGACAGCTGCAGCCAGGGGCAACAGCAGCAGTGGCAGTGGCCGTGGCAGGCGCCGGCGGCCGGCGAACGCACCGCGGAACGGAGCAGGCATCACGGCGAGCGGACAACACCAGCACCCTCGACGCTAGCCATGGAACACGCACACAACCCGAGCGTCACGGAAGGGACAGCGGGGTGATTGATAAGGTCGGCACCAGGTGCTGCGCAGCGATGAACCGGGCTGAACTCGATGCGATCGAACTGATGCTGCGTGATCTCAACACCCGCCACGATGAAATCCGCCACCGCGCTGCCTTTCGCGGCTGCACCCGCGAACTGCTGAGCCTTCAGCAGGAGCTGGTCAAGTACCTGATGGCCAAGCGTGAGGGCCTGAGCGGCCGATCAGGCGGCGTCTGAATCGGCTGGACCGCAGTCCGGACCAGGGGGGCGTTCAAGCCAGCGCCCCTCCAGGCGTGAGAGCAGCCTGGGCAGCACCAGGATCAGCGTCATGAGCAGCAGCGCCCCAAGGCCGAACTGCACCACACCACTGATCAGGCTCTCGATCGGAATCCAACGGCCGGCCAGCCAGGCCAGCGAGACCATCGTGGTGGCCCAGACGATGGCGCCGGCAAGGTTGCAGACCAGGAAGCGGCGGTAGGGCATGGCCACGGCCCCGGCCATGGGTCCGGC
>RFPK01000421.1 GCA_009926195.1 Synechococcaceae bacterium WB4_1_0192
CGGATCGCGCCAATACGTTTCCCTCGCCAGCCGCCAGCGGGCGCCGTTATACGTGGACGGATCGGTCTCGGGATCGACGGGGCCCCCGGGAATCCGATCGTACGCACCGCTCTCGAGGTACTGTTCGAGGCGCTCGTAGTAGTCCCACGTGCCGAGAGCTCGTCCGTCGAACGCCTTTCGAGCCACGGTGAGCGCAAGGTCCCGATACGCCGATCGCTCGCGGTCGCCGTCGCGCTGGGCTGCCAGATACTGCACGAGCAGAAACGCCTCCGCCACAACGTAGGCCACGCTGCGCTGCTGTCGCAGGGCAAACTGGCCTGCCCCCGGCACCACCGCCGAGGCCGCGGGCGCCCACCACGGCGCCCGGCCGGCGGGCGGCACCCTGCCGAGTGCCACTGACGGGCCGCTGTCCTGCAGGTCGGCCGCCGTGGCCGCATCACGCGCCAGCGCCACCGGCGACGGGAGCGCGGCGAGCGCCGGCACCACGGGCGAGCAGATCATCGACGACATCGTGGGCGTGACGCGCATCAGCAGCCCGGTGCGCTCACGCCTGCAGCGCATCTATGCGGTCTACGACTTCCGCCGGTTCGTGCTGGACGACAGCCTGCTGAGCGATGGCGGGATGCTCAGCGACCACAGCGGCGTCCGGCCGCGGCCGGACTGGCCGCAGATCAGCTATGGGCAGATCCTTTCCAGCCTGGTGCTGGAGAACGCCACGGTCGCCAGCACGCACACCGACGTGATCGGCATCCTGGCGCAGTTGATCGACCACTTCCGGCTCGATCACAGCGCCTGGGATCAAGACCGCGATGTGATCAACCATCCTGGCCTGCTCACCAACCAAGAAGGCGTGAGCGGCGCCTACCTGTATCAGACCTGGGGCGCGTTCAGCTGGCAAGCCACAACAACCTGGCTTACGACCAACGTCGTGGCCACCAGCACTGTGACAACGCAGACCGCGTAGCATGAGGAGCGACTAAGGGGCGAGCATGGCGGCAGTCCTGACTACCAGCGGGCGCATCGCCATCGCGACGGCGATCAAGGCGCGCACCGCCCACCTGGCCTGGGGCAGCGGCGACGCAGCCTGGGGCAACACCCCTCCGGCGCCTGCCGGCAACGCTACGGCGCTGCTGGCGGAGATCGCGCGGCGCAAGGCCAATCAGGTCGACTTCTGCACGCCCGACGCAGCCGGCGCGATCAGCGTGCCTGAGGGCAGGTTCAGCGTCACCA
>RFPK01000422.1 GCA_009926195.1 Synechococcaceae bacterium WB4_1_0192
CCGTTCCTCGCCGCGAAGATGAAGGTCGATTCGATCGACTTCTTCGATCTGATGGGCCTGCAGGCTGATGTAGCCAGGGCGTGGCATGAAGGCCGATTGGACGGCGACTCATGGAACACGCTGATGGGCGGCATCGTGACGGCCTACGGGCGCATGTTCATGAACAAGGCCAGCCTTGAGGGTGTCACGACCCTGCTGGATGCGATCACGCGTGTGGGCCAGGGCGATGAGGTGGATTGGTTTGATCAGCTGGCCAAGCAAACAACCGGCATCCTGCCAATGTCCGGGCTGCTCACCCAGGCCTCGCGTGCGCTCAACGATCCGAATCAGGTTGCATCAAAGCGGCGCGAACTGACACCGGCTGAGTATGCGGCACTGCAGAAGGATCCGAACTGGGAGACGTTCGAGCGCATCACCAGCCGGATCTTTGCCAACTACCCCGTGCTCGGGCACGCCTTCCCTCAGCAGAAGGAGGAACGGGATTGGCTGGGCAGGAAGGTGCAGCGTCCGCTGGGGTTGCCGCTGGATCTGGCGACGCCCTACATGCCGGTGCTGAAGGGTCAGGACCCGCTGGACGACTGGCTGGAGAAGCACGGCCTGGGCATGAAGCCACGGCCCAATGGCGTGATCAGCGAGGGCCTGCCGACGCCCACCACGATGACGCTTGAGCAGGAAGCGACCTATCGGCAGGCGATGTATTCGCTGGTCGGCCAGGTGCCGGCCGCGGCGGTGCTCGGTGCCAGCAGGGCCACGGTGAATGTGCTCACGGGGTCCTTCAGCATCGACAACTACGTGCAGGGCCGGACGCTGAATGAAGCGCTGCGCAAGCTCAGCCAAGACCCGGACTACAACCTCGAGCTGAACACCCCTGGCGGGCCCAGCCTGGTGACGCAGCCGAATCGATCGCTGAGCGAGCGAACGAAGCGCGTCAACGATCCCCGCAACGTCTATGAGGTGTTCAACGGAGTGGTGAGCTATTACGACCGGCTGGCGCTGCAAGCGATGGTGCAGAAGCACGAGCCAGAGTTCCGGGCGATGGCAGAGGCCAACCTCAGGGCTCTGCAGGGCACGATCCGGCAACGCCTGGAAGCCAGCCCGCTGGGGCTCACGCGGCAGTAGGAGCCGTGGGCTGAGGGGCAGCGGCGGTCGCCGGATGCGCTGCCCCGTCTGGTGTCTGGGGACCGGCGCCATGGGATGCCGCGGCCTGGCATCCAGTAGGGGCAGCAGTGC
>RFPK01000423.1 GCA_009926195.1 Synechococcaceae bacterium WB4_1_0192
CAACCCGGCGACTGCCTGGGCACCTGCCTGATCAGCGCCACGGCCCGGATGCGGGCGCTGGCGCTGGTGTGCCTCGATGCCACGGGGGCCGATCTGCTGATCGTGGCCGGCGACGCCGCCGCGGTGCATCAGGCACTGGATCGGGTGCTGTTCCCCGCCGATCACGTGCGGCTGAGCACACCCCAGCCCGCCACGCTGGTGCGCTGGCTCGGGGATCTGGAACCGGGGTGCGATGACGGGGCTGATGACGGGTCCCGCCTGCTGCGCCCAGGGGTCGACCTGGGGGCCGGCCGCGGCCAGGCCGCCCTGCTGCTGCGGGCTGGCGCGATGCTGCCGGACTGGCTGGCAGCGTTGCCGGAACTCAGCACCGCGCAGGTGGAGCGGCTGCGGCTGCGCCAGGGGTTCCCCAGCGCCCCGGGCGAACTCAACGACGGCACCAATCCATTCGAACTGGGCCTGGCCGACTGGGTGAGCCTCAACAAAGGCTGCTACGTGGGCCAGGAGACCCTGGCCAAACTCGCCACCTATGACGGCGTCAAGCAGCAGCTGCGCCACTGGCGCTCGGATCCGGATGCAACCAAGCCGAGCGCGGCCGTCGCCTGCGCGGCTGGGGCGGCGCTCACCACGCTGACGGGCGAACGGGCTGGGGTGATCACCTCCATGCTGAGCACGGACGGGGGGCTGGAGGGCCTGGCGCTGGTGCGCCGCTCAGCCCTGGCGGAGACTGAGCTGGTGGTGGGGGCACCCGAGAGCGGTGCAGCCGACGGCGGCGGCCCTGACCTTCGCCTGCGGATCGACAGACCCGCCGGCTTCACGGCACCGCCGGTGGGCGCCGGGCGACCTCAGACGGTCTGATCGGTCTGATCGGCCTCCAGCAACCAGTGCGCCACCGCCCAGGTGGCGAGGGCGTCGTCGTGGTTGTAGCGGAAGATCCAGCGCAGGTTGTGGCGGGAACCACGGCCGGCAGGGCCCGCAGCCGCAGCGACACCGAGACGCCAGCGACGCCACCACAGCAGTGCGCGGGCCCCATCCACCCCCTTCTGGCGCCAGCGGAAGCCCAGCCAGCCGGCGGTGGCCTTGAGGCCATAGCTGGTGGTGGGCATCCACCACTGCCGCCGCAACCGCTGATGCACATCCACCAGGCGCCCCCGCAGCACCGCCAGCTCGCGCTCGCGGGCACCCTGGCGCTGGGCCAGGCTCTGGCAGCGGTTGCGGCAGCTGCTGCAGGCC
>RFPK01000424.1 GCA_009926195.1 Synechococcaceae bacterium WB4_1_0192
CTGACGGTGGCGCATCGGGATTTGGACTCTCGTCGGGGCGAGGCGCGGCTGGTGGTGTCCACGCTGTTCGTGGTCACCGGCGCCTGGATCCTGCAGCAGTGCGGCTCCGGCCGCTGCCTGATGCAGATCGCCGCACTCGCCACCGCGATCGGGATCGTGTTTCTGCTCGAGGGGCTGGTGACGGCGATCGTCTCCCTGGCCCACCGCCAGGTGAGCGGCTGGGGCTGGGGCCTGGCCAACGGTGTGGTCACCCTGATCCTGGGCCTGCTGATCCTGTCGATGCCGGGTCTGGGGCAGCTGACCGTGCTCGGCATCCTGGTGGGGGTCAGTTTCCTGTTCAGCGGCATCGATCTGCTGGTGTTCAGCGCCGCCTTCCATCGTTCGGATCGACCCTGAGCGACTCAGTCCTCGTCGTCGCTGAGCGGGGCGATCCGCATCGCCCCTGAAGCCTCGCCCTCCAGCGGCAGCAGCCAGATCGCTCCCGTTTCCTGGTGAATTTCGATCCGGAACTCCTGGCCGGGCTCAAGACCCATGCGGCGGGTGTAGGCCTGGCCGATCAGCAGGTTGCCGTTGCCGTGCACCCGGGTGCGAAATTCGGCCTGGCGTCCCTTGCTGCCACCAGCACTGCCACCAGCCTGATTCGGCAGCTTGTAGCCCTTCGCTTCCACCAGGGCGCGATAGAAGCTCTTTTTCAGCAGCCTGCCGCTGGGGCCCACATAGCCGCAGGCCCGGGCGATCTGATCTTCGGGGCGGTTGCTCAGGGAGCGGGCCTTGTCGAGCAGCGCCTTGCCTTCCAGCATCGGGGCCTGAGAGCTGACCTTCTCTTCGACGAACACCGGAAGTACGAGGCAGAGACTGCACAATTCTGCCGCTCTTGCATGGGGCTGTGCAAGACCCGCGCCAGTCCGGTTTTGCCGCTGCGCTGCTGCATCAACTGGGTGGGGTCGTATCTGGCAGGGCAGCCGCTCAGGATCAGATGATCGTCTTACGACTGCTGAACAGGTTGTTGGGGTCGCGGGAGTGCGTCTGTTTGACCTTGATCAGGCTTGTGTAGTTCTTGTCGAAGTAGCGGCTGGTGGGGATGCTGCTGTCCTTGAAGCTGATGAAGGCGCCTGAGGTGTTGGGGATGTCGTAGTCGCGGCACTCCTGCATCCAGTCGAGGGCGCGATTGAGGCGACGCCGTGTTGATTCAAGTTCTTGGCCGTCGTGACCTTGACCATCTGAGGCCT
>RFPK01000425.1 GCA_009926195.1 Synechococcaceae bacterium WB4_1_0192
GGCATAGGCCTTGATCGTGAGCATGCCGCCGAGGTTGTTGGCCAGCTGGCTGGCCACATCGCCCGCCCGCTCGCGCACCTCGCGGTAGCGGGGCTGCAGGCGCTTCTGGAAGCTGAGCGAGCCCCAGAGGATCACCGGGATCGGCAGGAACGACACCCCGGCCACCCCAGGAGACAGCCAGACCATCGCGCCACCCACCGCCAGCACCGTGGTGATCAGCTGCAGCAGCTCGTTGGCGCCGTGGTCGAGAAAGCGTTCCAGCTGGTTGATGTCGTCGTTGAGGATCGCCAGCAGGCGGCCGCTGGAGCTGGCCTCGAAGAAACCCAGCTCCAGGCGTTGCAGGTGGTCCCAGGCCTCGATGCGCAGCTCGTGCTGCATCGTCTGGGCCAGGTTGCGCCAGAGCAGGGCGTAGAGGTATTCGAACAGCGATTCCGCGCTCCAGATCAGGAACGAGAGCACCGCCAGCACCGCCAGCTGGGCCGGCACCGTGCTGACGCCGAAGGCCGTCAGCCAGGCGTTGTCGCGCCGCACCACCACGTCCACCGCCAGGCCGATCAGCACCGGTGGAGCCAGGTCGAACAGCTTGTTGAGCACCGAGCAGCAGGACGCCAGCCAGACCAGGCGGCGGTGCGGGCGCAGGGTGCGCAGCAGGCGCCGTAGCGGGGCTGGGGCCGTGGAGGAGGTCGCGGTCATGCAGGCCATTCAACGGCGCGGTCCGGTCGGTTGTTGTGGCCTGATGCGGCTGGGCCCTTAGCCCAGAGCGGACTGTGAAGCTGTGACCGCAACAGCAGCGCAGCGCTGACGGCCGCGGTAAACCGATGGTGTCTCCACAAGGAGGTCGCCATGACGCGTTCGAGATCCTTCCATCGCTTCCATCGCTGGACCGCCAAGTTGCGCCGGCGGGCCCTGCGCCAGGCTCTGCCTGAACCCCGCGAGGGCGAATTGCAGGCCAGCTGCCCTGCCGCCGAGGTGCGTCGGCGCGAGTGGCAGCGCGATCAGCTGCACGACCTGGTGGAGGTCGAGGAGATCAGGCTGGCGGGTTGACCTTGCTCGGGTCCTGACCGAGCCGCTGCAGAGCCAGCAGACAACAAAGAACCCCGGACTGGCCTCGCGTTCGCGGGCCGTCCGGGGTTTTCCTTGGCACGGAGGTGCCATTTCGAGGGGTTGGGGGATCCTGGGAATTCAGATCACCCCAGGCCGA
>RFPK01000426.1 GCA_009926195.1 Synechococcaceae bacterium WB4_1_0192
AGGGTATGAATGTTATAACTACCTAGCACAAATACGGGATCAATCGTTTCCTCTATTATCTAGATTAGAGTGTATGTTTAATCTACTCTCTTCATATGAATATGAGAAGAGAGGTGTAGAATATCTTCTAGGATTTTTTAATGAGAGTAGTATAGATCCTTTTTACAGGTATAAGACTATCTTATCTGGAAGACGTAAACTAGGAGATCTAAACATGTTATACATCTTACGCGAATTCTTAAAAGTAGCGTCAAATCCCAAAACAATTAAGATCCTATCATGCCAGTATATCATAGTAAACTACTCCAGAGATAAGGATGCTACCGACTTTGCTTATACTACTCTCGCTAGTATTATGATTGATACTGGAGTTGACTACAATGTAAGAGCAGATGCTACAGATGTTATCTTAAGATATACTGAAGATGAAGACCTCAAGACTCGAGCACACACTGTTTTAGACTCACTAGCTTTCCAAGACTTTAAACAACCTCGTACCATATACAGCAACGCTCAGAACGTCCATATCAAATCTATCGAAGATAGCGCAAATAATATACTGGCTATTCTAAATACTAAGATCACAGACTATTCTAGTTTTGATACATGCCGAGATGAGTTTTTAGAAGCAATCGGAACGAACAGTGAAGAGATAAACTATGCTCTATCTAGAATACTTGTAGATGTAGGAATATACGGAAATGTCGCCATGTCATTATCTACCATATTTATCAAGATATGGATGTATATCAAGAATCACGAGTGTAGAGATCAACTAGTAGCTCGTTTGGCTGAAGAACTAATCGATACTAGCCACACATGTTCCACTGGATATGTAGTTCGTATGGTAAATAGTCTTTCTGGAATAACAGACCTCTCCATAAGCGTATCTTATGAAGAAGAAATTGCCTCTAGTATAAATACCAAATTATCCTCGATAATACAAAATATTGAGGACTCTGAGTACCAATCACGCGTTCTTGAAGAGATGATGCTACCTAGTCACCTATTTTCGTGTCGTAAAAATTTTCTACGAGTATTCAGAGAGAATATTTCAACTATCCGAGAGCAACTCTATCAAGATTATTGCAAACTAATCAGTGACACTGATTATGATATAAGTAAAATAGAAAAAACAAATACAAGTTTTCATGCGTTAACTGATTATATAAGTAAACAACTTAAAGACGCATGGAAAAT
>RFPK01000427.1 GCA_009926195.1 Synechococcaceae bacterium WB4_1_0192
GGAACGAGGCATCCGCCCGCAGCCACCTGGCCAGCCACAGCCAGCGCGCCGCCTCCCGCAGGCCGGCGGTGAGATAGCTGGTGGGGAAGGGGCCGCTGCCATCCACCCGGCCGCCGAATACCAGGGTCGGGAACACCGCCACGATCCGCCCGGCCAGGGGGTGGCGCTCCAGTTGCTCCAGGCACTGGGCCTTGGTCTGGATGTATTCGGTGCCGTAGGCCATGGCCTCGGGCAGCAGCTGCAGGTCGCGGTCGAGGATGCTGGCGGTGGAGAAGTACACCACCTGCTCCAGCACGGCCGGATCGGTGGCTGCCAGCATCTCCTTGACGGCCACCACGTTCACCTGGCGGGCCCGCTCGGGGTCACCCCAGGCGGTGGCGGTGTGGATGATGCGCGTTGCCGAGGCGATGGCGGCGCGATGGGGGTTCACATCGCGCAGGTCGCCGACCAGCAGGGTGATGCGTGGGTCGTTCGCTGGAACGGCGGTCAGCTTGGCCGGATCGCGCAGCCACAGCAGCAGCTGCGCGTCGGTCTCGCGGTAGAGCAGAGACGCCAGGTGCTGGCCGACGCAGCCTGAGGCGCCGGTGATCAGGATCCGGGCGCCGCTGCTCCTGGCGGCGTTCAGCTCGCTGGTCAAGCCACGGCTCCGAGGCGGTCCATCACGCTCTTGCCGGCCTCGAAGAAGGCGCGGCCGTTCTCCTCGGGGGTTCCGGGCAGGATGCCGTGACCCAGGTTGAGGATGTGCTTGCGGCCGCGGGCCTTGCGCACGGTGTCGTCGATGCGGTCGCGGATCGCTTCAGGCGTGCCGAACAGCAGACCGGGATCGACGTTGCCCTGAACACCGATGTGCTCCGGCAGACGGGCCAGGCCCTCGGCCATGTCCACGGTCCAGTCCAGCGAGACGATGTCGACACCGGTGCGGGCCATGCGCTCGATCACGCCGGCGCTGCCGGAGATGTAGAGGATGAACGGGGTGTCGGGATGGGTCTGCTTGACCAGATCGACAACCTTCTTCTGGTACGGGGCGGCGAAGGTGTCGTAATCGGCGGGGCTGAGCTGACCGGCCCAGGAGTCGAACATCTGCACCACCTGGGCGCCGGAATCGATCTGGTAGCGCAGGTAGGCGGCAATCGACTCGGCGAAGTGGTCGAGCAGGCGGTGCAGGAGCTGGGGCTCCTGGAAGGCCATCGCCTTGATCAC
>RFPK01000428.1 GCA_009926195.1 Synechococcaceae bacterium WB4_1_0192
ATCAACCGCCACTTGCAGGAGCACAACGGCAGCATCCGCATGCCGGTGAATTTAGTGAGCCTGGCCAACCGGGTCGAAGCCCTGCAGAGCACTGGCCAGGCCTCGCTGAACAGCGGCGCCATCGCCCAGCAGCTGGGGCAGAGCAACGAACGGATTCTCTATGCCCTGGCGGTGCATCACCGCAGCCACACCATTTCGCTGGATCAACAGCTGGGGGGCAGCGATGGCGATATGACCCTGCTGGATACGGTGTCGGACAGCAGGCTACCCAGCATCAGCGACGACTACCAATGGATGCACAGCCAGATCCAACTGCTTTCCACGCCGGAGCGCACCGTGATCCAGCTGCGTTATGGCGAAGAGCAGCAGCGCTCATTCGCGGAGGTGGCGCGCCTCACGGGGCGCAGCAAGGATCAGGTGCAGCGCCTGGAACGCCATGCCCTCACCAAGCTGCGCCGGAATCTCACACCGATGCTGTATCCCGAAGCCGCCGGGGAGGGCTGAGAAGCAACCACCCCGGCGGCTGGCCGCGATCAGAAGGGGCGACCCTTCACGCGGCCATTGGCCGCATGGGGGTGCGCCATGGCCGCCGGCGTGGGCAGCGCATCACGCTGCTGATCGCGCAGGGCATCTTCAAGCAGAAAAGCACAGAGATTGGACACGGATCGCCCCTCCTCTTCGGAACGGCTGAGCAGGGCTTCGTGCACGTAATAACTGAGGGTGATTGAGATGCGGCGTGGCTGACGCTGAAGCACGCGAAAGCGATCGTTCATCAGGGAACTCCGGTGGTGGTAGCGAATCAGAACAGCCGGTGATTGAGGCGCATCGCCATCACCGACGAAGCCACGATAAAAGCAAAAAACTCAGTGAGACTGCTGACCGCAGCGCCATTGCCACGGTTGATCCGCTGCAGCCTGAGGCACCCCGGCGCGATGCCGCTTCCGCGCGCAGGGCCGCAGCCGCGCCCCGAAACCGCGGCACCCCCCGCGGCGCAGCGCTGCTCGGCAGCAGGCTGCCGCTGGAGCCCTCACAGCGGCCATGGCCCTCTGGCGCATCGCGCTCACCCCACCCCGAGGAAGCCAGCGGGCACGGCCACGCTGGCTGTGCGGCGATGGCCTGTTCCGCCTGCAGCGGGAGCGGGCCTGGACCGTGGCCGACCCAGCCATCGCCGGCCAGCGCCTGCAGCAGTGGCTGCTGCTG
>RFPK01000429.1 GCA_009926195.1 Synechococcaceae bacterium WB4_1_0192
CAGGACGCAGTGGCTGATCGACCAGTCGTAATGGCTCCACACCTGTGCCGGGAGTTTGTAGGCCGCCCCTGGGAAGGCATCCAGCAGCACGCCGCTGGGACGGGCCGAACAGTAGGGCCTGCTGCCAGGCCTGGCCAGATACTGCTGGTGATACGCCTCACCGAAGTAAAACGGGACCCCCTCGGCGATCTCCGTGGTGATTGCAGCGCGACCGGCGGCGCTCAGCAGGGCCTGGTAGCGCTCCCGTGAGGCTTCGGCCAGGTGCAGCTGCTCAGGCGTGCTCACATAGATCGCCGAGCGGTATTGCGTGCCGGTGTCATTGCCCTGGGCCATGCCCTGGGTGGGGTCGTGGCACTCCCAGAACAGCTTGAGCAGATCGCTGAAATCGATTGCGTTGCGATCCCAGACCACCCGCACCACTTCGGTGTGGCCCGTGCGGCCGGAGCACACCTCCTCGTAGGTCGGGTTAGGGGTGTAACCGCCGGCGTAGCCGATGGCGGTGCACACCACCCCCGGCAGTCGCCAGAAGCCCTTTTCGGCGCCCCAGAAGCAGCCGCAGCCGAACACGGCCTCCTCCTGGCTGGTGCTGAGCGGCGCCTTCAGGGCCGTCCCCAGCACCACGTGGCGCTCGGCGGTGGGGATCGCCCCTGCTCGTCCTGGCAGGGCCGCCTCTGGGCTGATCAGGCCGCTCTTGTTCATGCCCATGCCCTGAAACAGTCTGAACACCACGGCCTTGCGTGTGGATCGAGCCTAGGCAGCGCAGCGCTGTTGCCGCTGGACCTCAGCTCTGTCGGTTCGCCGGTTCAAGGGCGATGTGGTTGAGCAGCGTGGTGGTGAAGGCGAACAGCAGAAACGGCAGCGACAGCACCAGGATCAGCCCCACGCCCACCAGCGCGAACAGCGGCTTGCTGGCGCCCATCAGGGCCAGCCCGGCCGCCAGGCTGACGAAGATCACCAGCATCCAGATCAGGATCTGGCCGTAGATGTCGCCGAAGGTCAGCGTGCAGCGCAGGCGGTAGGGCTGGGACGGGGCGTGGGAGGGCTCCATGGCAGAGCGCGGCAAGGGGGCGTGTTCCTCAGCTAAGCCACGCTCCTGCCGCTTGTCTGTGGCTGGGCGTCAAGTGTGACGCGAATGAGGTCTTGAGCCAGTCTGGTCAGGGCGAACCCGCCCGGCCGCGGCTCACTCACGCTGCCCGGCT
>RFPK01000430.1 GCA_009926195.1 Synechococcaceae bacterium WB4_1_0192
TGAGCAGCGGCCTGGCCAAGGCGGAGAACGGCGACTACGCCGAGTTCTCGGGATCCTGGCGTGCGGTGCTGTCCGTAGCCCCTCCACCGGCCGAGGCCCTCGCGGAACTGGTGGCACTGGCTCAGGATTGCAACCTCCCAACCGAGTTTGTTGGCGCCGTCCAGGGCCAGCGGATCCGGGCGCGCGATGCGCAGGGCCGCTTCATTGCGGATGACCCGGCGACGCCGGATGTGGATGAGGCGTGGGTGTGAGCTCGTCAGACTGAGAGATCAGCGCAGCCGCCATGCCGCCAGACGACGTGAGCCACCGGGACATCTACGTCAGGTTGGCGGAGCTGGGCGCAAAGGTCGATGCGCTGCTGCAGCTCATGGCTGAGCGCAAGGAAGATGTTGCCCGCATCACGCGGGATGTCGATCAGCTTTTCACGCGGCAGCGGGTGCTGGAGAACCGCATGGCACAGGTCGCGATCCTGGGCATTGTGGCGGCAGTGTTGATCCCGGCCATCGCGACGATGGTCGACCTCAGGCTCTCGACTCCGGTCCCGATCGAGCACCAGGAGCAGCGGCAATGAGCAGGCATCTGGGCGCCTGCCTGGCGTTCGCTGGGCTGTGCCTGCTGGCAGGGTCAGCGGTCGGCGTGGCGGACTGGGCTACGTGCCTCCGTGGCGGCGGCGGCGAAGGCTGCCGGGCATCGCGGGCTGATGCCATGGCGGCTCTCAGTGGCGCGGCGAATGTGGCGCTGGGCGTGGCCCTGCAGGAGGTGAAGCCGTGACGCTGAGCAAGAGTGAGACGATCCTGGCCGCGATTCAGGCGGCACTGGGCGCGACCGATGGCGTGGCCGGCCGGGTGTTCCGGGATCGCTGGGAGGCGCTGGCCAGGAACGAGATGCCCGCGATCGTCGTCGAGCCGCAAAGCGAAGACGACGATATCCTCACCACCACGGAGACGCTGACCACGACGCTTCGGGTGAACGTCGACATCCTGATCAGCGGCCATCCGCTGAGCACGCTGGCCGATCCGGTGAGGGTGAGCGCGCACAGCCTGCTGATGGCGGATGCCACCCTGCGCGGCCTGGTCATCAGCTGTTACCCCACGGGCCGGGTCTGGGATGCGGTGAGTGGTGAGATTGGAGTCCTGCGCTGTTCCTACGCTGTCAGATACAGAACCAGCCTCGCGAGCCTGACCTCGTGACCATCCCTC
>RFPK01000044.1 GCA_009926195.1 Synechococcaceae bacterium WB4_1_0192
CTGGCGCTGCAGCGCCAGGGCGTGCAGCAGGGCGAATGGGAACTCGAGCGACTGGGGGAGGAACTGCTGGCCCTGGCGGAACAGCTGCGCAGCGGCAGTCAGCGGCTGGAGCAGCTGCAACGAGAGTTGCCGGATCCCCTGCCCGACATCCCTGACGACGTCCGCGAGGGCGGACTGGAGACCTTGCAGGCGGAGCTGCGCAGCCTGCAGCAGCGCATGGAAGCCCTTGAACCGGTGAACATGCTGGCGCTGCAGGAGCTGGAGCAACTGGAGGGACGCCTGGCGGAGCTGCAGGAACGCCTCGACGTGCTCTGCCAGGAACGTGAAGAACTGCTGCTGCGGATCGAGACGGTGGCCACCCTGCGCCAGGAGGCCTTCATGGAGGCCTTCCAGGCCGTGGATGGTCACTTCCGTGAGATCTTCGCTGGCCTCTCCGATGGCGAGGGCCGCCTCCAGCTCGAGAACCCCGAGGCACCACTGGAGGGGGGGCTGACGCTGGTGGCCCACCCGAAGGGCAAGGCCGTGCGACGGCTGGCGGCCATGAGCGGCGGTGAGAAGTCGCTCACGGCCCTGAGCTTCCTGTTCGCCCTGCAGCGCTTCCGCCCCTCCCCCTTCTATGCGCTCGATGAGGTGGACAGCTTCCTTGACGGCGTCAACGTGGAGCGGCTGGCGGCTCTGATCGCCCGTCAATCCGATGATGCGCAGTTCATGGTGGTGAGCCACCGCCGACCGATGATCGGCGCAGCCACGCGCACGATCGGCGTCACCCAGGCCCGTGGTGCCCACACCCAGGTGGTGGGATTACCACCTGCCGCCTGATCGGCTGGCCCGTTCCCTCGGCCACAATGCGCCCATGACCAGCATCCCCCCCGGCGGCGACCCGAGCGCCGCCCTGGCCGCCACCCCCAGCGATCGCCTCTGGTTGCGTTCGGAGCTGATGGGTACCCAGGTGATCACCCGCGACACCGGCCGCCGGCTTGGCGTGGTCGGTGAGGTGATGGTGGATGTGGACCGTCGCCAGGTGGTGGCCCTGGGCCTGCGGGACAATCCGCTCACCCGCTTCCTGCCGGGCCTGCCGCGCTGGATGCCCCTGGAGAGCATCCGCCAGGTGGGCGACGTGATCCTGGTGGATTCAGCCGATTCCCTGGCTGAGGGATTCAACCCGGATCGCTACTCCAAGGTGATCAACTGCCAGGTGATCACCGAAGCCGGTGAGCAACTGGGCCGGGTGCTGGGCTTCAGCTTCGACATCGAGACCGGTGAACTCACCACCCTGGTGATCGGCGCCCTGGGCGTGCCCCTGCTCGGCGAGGGGGTGCTCAGCACCTGGGAGCTGGCGGTGGAGGAGATCGTGAGCAGCGGTCCCGATCGGATCATCGTCTACGAGGGAGCCGAGGAGAAGCTCAAACAGCTGGGTACCGGCCTGCTGGAGAAGCTGGGTGTAGGCGGCGCCAGCTGGGAGCAGGAGGAGCGCGAACGCTTCCGCCAGACGATGGTTCCGGTGGAAAACCAGCTGGCCGCCGGTCAGGCCAGCAGCCAGGAGCAGCAGCGCCGCATCGCCCCCGCCACCAGCCGTCGCCTGGAGGTGGACGACGACTACGACTACGTCGAGGTGGAGCCGCGGCGCGAACGGGAGCCCTTGCGCCAGCGCCGTTACCTCGACGAGGAGCGCGGCGAGCGCTACGACGACCGCCTCTACGACGACCCGTACCGCAACCAACCCGCGCGCGAGGAACGCTTTGACGAGCGCTTCGATCCACGGGTCGAGGAGCGCGGCTCAGGGCGGCGCCCTGAGCCGGAGCGCCCGGTGGAACGCCCGGCCCCGCGGGCGCCGGAGCGCCGCTACGTGCGCGATGAAGGTCCTCTGGATGTGGATCCCCTGCCGGAGGAGCGCGGCGGCGGCCGACGCTCCGATCCCGGCGACGATCCCTGGTGAGCCGCCCAACCGGCAGCCTCAACCGGCCGCTTCAGCCTGAAAGTCGAGCGAGGCTGAATTGACGCAGTAGCGCAGACCGGTCGGCCGCGGGCCATCGGGGAAGACATGACCCAGATGGGCATCGCACTGGGCGCACTTGATCTCGGTGCGCACCATGCCGTGACTGCGATCCTCATGGGTGCTGATCGCCCCCGGGCGAGCCCCCTGCCAGAAGCTGGGCCAACCGGTGCCGGACTCGAACTTGGCCTCGGAGCTGAACAGCTCACTGCCGCAGCAGACGCAGCGGTAGACGCCCTGGTCCTTGTGGTCCCAGTAGATGCCGGTGAAGGCCCGCTCGGTGCCGCCCAGGCGGGCGATGGCGAACTGCTCGGGGGTCAACCTGGCACGCCAGTACTCGGGATCCGCCGACGGCTGCGCGGCGGGCATCTGATCGCAGGAGAGGGGTGCGGCGGGCGTCAGATCGTCGGCCATCGGGCGGATCGCACAGGGGCCGCCAAGCTAGGCAGCGCCGCCCCAGGGCGGCGGCAGCACCTCCCGCACCATCGCGGCCAGGGCGGCCACGGCGCCGGGTTGGCCGCGCAGGCTGCGCAGGTCGTCCTGCATGCCTGCCAGGCGCTCAGGCTGCGCCAGCCAGCCAGCCGCCTCCTCGGCGATCTCCGCCGGCGTGATCGTTCCAACCCGCTCCGGCACCACCGCCCGACCTGCGGCGATGTTCGGCCAGGCCAGGAAGCCGTGATGGCGCATGCGCCAGGCGGTCATCGCCACCCCCAGCAACCAGCGCAGCACCGGCAGGCGAGCCAGCAGCCCCAGGCCGCCATCCCAGGCCTGCATCACGTGGAGATGCTGCATGGGCACAAGGACGATCATCGGCAGCCCCAGGGCGCCGAGTTCTGCCGTGTTGGCCCCCACGGTGGTGAGGGCCAACCGACACTGGCTGAGGACGCCATGGGCCGGCTGCCGTTCGATCAGCAGGACGCGGGTGCCGGCGGCGGTGCGGAGCTCCGGGCCATCGGGTCCCTGCTCCAGGTGTGGTGGGCCGGCGCTGTAGTGGACGGCGATCGGGTTGGCCGGGCCGCCGTAGGCCAGGAGCTCTGCGGTGCTGGTGGTGGGTGCCACCGGCAGCAGGAAGCGGCAGCCGGGCCTGAGGGCGGCCAGGCGATCGGCCGTCTCCAGCAGGAACGGCACGCCCACCTGCAGCTTGGCCCGCTTCGAGCCCGGTAGGAGCGCCAGCCACTCCCCTGGTGGCAGACCCTGATCAGCGCCGCTGCTCTCGGAGAGATCCGCCATCAGATCGCCGACCACCCGACAGCGGTCGCGCCAGCGGGCGGCCAGGCGATCGGCGGCAGCAGGCCCCATGGCCGCGATGCGGTCGTTCCAGCGGGGCCAGCGCGCCACCCATTCGGCATAGGTGATGTGGCGATAGCCGAGCCGGGCCGAAAGCAGCACGGTCCAGAACTGATCACCACCCAGGAACACCACCACACCGCGACGCGGCCAGGGCCCATGGCGCTGCGGCCGCAGCAGCAGCCACCAGAACCGCCGCGCCGGCAGAATCCGCGCGAACAGCCCCATCGCGGCCGCGACGCGATGCTCGCTGCCGGTGGCATTCGGACAGGGCACCAACACCAGCCGCAGGCTCAGGGGAGACCCCTGTGTCAGGGGCTGCAGCGGCAGGTCACGGTGGAGGCGCTGCGCCAGGGGCCTCACCCAGGTGGTGAGCTCTCCGGGGCCATTGCAGACGAGGACGATGGTTGCCTGCTCGAGGGTTGCCTGCTCAGGGGTTGCCTGCTCAGGAGCTACAGGCCTGGATTCCTGAGCAGAAATGTCTTGTGGAGCCATGTCCCGTACAGGGATTCCCGGTTCAGGCTGCAGCTGCGTCACGGGGCCTTGCTGAGCTGTTCGGCAGCGGGTCGGAAGTTGCCAGCAAGAACTGGATGACGTCCGGAGTCAATGCGGATGGCGAGACTTGAACTCGCAAGACCGAAGTCACACGCCCCTCAAACGTGCGTGTCTACCAATTCCACCACATCCGCGTGGTTGAGAGCCTTGCTGATCGGTTGCAGACGAGGTCGGCAGAACGATGCAGTGGCCGGAGCTAGAAGCCGATCGAAATCGGCGTCACCGCCGCCGGAGCGGGGGCGTGAGGGGTGAAGCGGGTCGCTTCGTTGAGCAATATACCGATCGCCCGGCCACCAGGCAGGCGGGGGGGCCTGATCAGCGCTGATACAGTCCCACCGGCCTGCCCTGCCGGATTCGCCGGACTGCCACTGGATGCCCATCGGCAAACTGCTGATCGCCAACCGCGGCGAGATCGCGCTCCGCATCCTGCGCAGCTGCCGCGAGCTCGGCATCCCCACCGTGGCCGTCTACAGCACGGTGGATCGCAACGCCCTCCACGTGCAGCTGGCCGATGAGGCCGTGTGCATCGGCGATGCGCCCAGCTCCAAGAGCTATCTGAATATCCCCAACATCCTGGCGGCCGCCACCTCCCGTGGTGCCGACGCGATCCACCCGGGCTACGGCTTCCTGGCGGAGAACGACAAATTCGCCGAGATCTGCGCCGCCCACGGCATCACCTTCGTGGGCCCCTCGCCGGAGTCGATCCGCTCGATGGGCGACAAATCCACGGCCAAGGCCACGATGCAGAGCGTCGGCGTGCCGACGATCCCCGGAAGCGAGGGCCTGCTGGAGAGCGTGGACCAGGCCCGCGCCCTGGCTGCCGAGATGGGCTACCCGGTGATGATCAAGGCCACCGCTGGCGGTGGTGGTCGTGGCATGCGCCTGGTGCCCTCGGCCGATCAGCTCGACAACCTGTTCAAGGCGGCCCAGGGCGAGGCGGAGGCCGCCTTCGGCAATCCAGGCCTGTACATGGAGAAATTCATCGACCGGCCCAGGCACGTGGAGGTGCAGGTGCTGGCCGACCGGCACGGCAACGTGGTGCACGTGGGTGAGCGCGACTGCTCGATCCAGCGCCGCCACCAGAAGCTGCTGGAGGAGGCCCCGAGCGTGGCGATCAACGCCGACCTGCGCCGCCAGATGGGCAACGCCGCCGTGGCCGCCGCCCGGACCATCGGCTACGAGGGTGCGGGCACCGTGGAGTTCCTGGTGGATCGCAGCGGCAGCTTCTACTTCATGGAGATGAACACCCGTATCCAGGTGGAGCATCCGGTCACGGAGATGGTGACGGGCGTCGACCTGATCGCTGAGCAGCTGCGCATCGCCGGCGGCGAGCCCATCTCCCTGCGCCAGGACGAGATCAAGCTCACCGGCCACGCCATCGAGGTACGGATCAACGCCGAGGACCCGCGACAGAACTTCCGGCCGGCCCCCGGCAAGATCACCGGCTGGCTGCCCCCGGGCGGCCCCGGCGTGCGCTTCGACAGCCACGTCTACACCGGCTATGAGATCCCGCCCTTCTACGACTCCCTGATCGGCAAGCTGATCGTCTGGGGCACCGACCGCGACCACGCCCTCAAGCGCCTGCGCCGCGCCCTCTCGGAGTGCGCCGTCACCGGCATTCCCACCACCATCGACTTCCACCTGCAGCTGCTCGACCGGCCCGAGTTCCAGGCCGGTGACGTGCACACCAAGTTCGTTGAGCAGGAGATGCTGCCCCAGGCCTGAAGCACTGGGCCAAGCCTGAAGCAAGGGAGCGGGGCCGAAGCGTTCAGGCCGCCAGTTCAGGCGGGCAGAACACTGGCGTGGAGCATCATCTGAGTGACCAGTCCCTGCTGACCCACCAGGATCTCGCGCACCAGGCTGATCAGACCCACCCAGATCACGGGAGTCACATCAACGCCGCCGATCGGGGCCACCAGCCGGCGGGTCGGCGCCAGCAGCGGTTCGGTGGGGATCGCCACCAGCCGCATGGCACCCTTGCTCAGATCCACCTGCGGATACCAGGTGAGCACGATCCGGAACAGGAACAGCAGCGTCCAGGCCGCCAACAACAGGCCCAGCAGCAGATGCGCGGCCGGCAGCACCTGGCGCAGGAGATCCGGCAGCGCATCAGGTGCGGCGACAGCCAGGGTGTCGCCGACTGCGGGTCCCGTCACAAAGCTCTAAGCAGCAGCGATCCGATCGTAGGAAGTCGCCATCGCTGCCTAGGATCGCGCCCGGATTCGGCCGTGCCATGACCTCCTCCCTGTCCAATTTCCTGAGCAGCATCCTCTGGGGCGCCGTGATCGTGGTGATCCCCATCAGCGTGGCCCTGTTCTTCATCAGCCAGAACGACCGCGTCGACCGCAAGCTCTGAGTCCTTCCACGGGGTCCCTACAGTGGGGGCCCAGGGTTCCTGATCCGTGGTCAACGCCAGCCTGAACTGGGCCAGCATCGTCGGCATCGTGCTGGCTGTCGGCGGAGCGCTCCTCTACTTCATGCGGAGCTTCAAGCCGGCGCTGGCCCGCGACTACGACGTTTTCTTCGCCGCCGTGGGTCTCCTCTGCGGCGGCATCCTCTTTTTTCAGGGCTGGCGTCTCGACCCGATCCTGCAGTTCGGCCAGTTCCTGCTGGCCGGCACCACGGTGTTCTTCGCCTACGAGAGCGTTCGCCTGCGCGGCGTGACCACCGAACAGGCCCGCCGCTCCTCCTTCTTCGACGACGACGAACCGGCGCCACGGCCGCGCATGGGTGGCGGTCGCGACTGGGGAGAAGGGGTCGATCGCTTCGATGAACCGCAGCCGCTGCGCCGACGCATCCGCTCCCGCGATGACGGCTACGGCGATCGCGAGGACGAGGAGGATTTCTACCGGCCGCGCCGCCCCGCCCCCCGGGCCGCCATACCCGAGCGGGCCGCATCCCGCGGCGAGCGCTCCGGTGCCGCCGCCGCCGACGCCTGGGATGCAGCCGGTGATCGTCCTGGTCCCTCGTCCACAGGCTCCAGCCGCTATCGCGCCGGCAGCGGTGCTGCCCCCGCCGCCGACTTCGGTGCCCGCCGCCAGGCCCGTGATGAGCAGCCGCGACGCGGCAGCCGTCCCGGCTCCACCGCCGACGACCTGCCCCGCTCCAGCCGCCGCCCTGCCGGTGCGGCCAGCGGCGGAACAACCACCGCAGCGCCTGGGGCGACCCCTGGTGTTCCTCAGGGAGCGCCCTATCAGCAGCGTTCCGGCAGCCAACGCCCGGCTGCTTCTGCAGCCGGTGATCGCGAGGTCAGCGATGCGGACTTCCGTCCGATCCCGCCCTCCAGCCGTCCCAACGGCCCTGGCCCGCGCGACAACAGCTCGCGCTTCGACGACTGACCCCCAACGGCTACCGGCTGGCGGTGGCTCTGGTTCTGCTGCTGGCGGGCTGCGGACCGCTGGGGCTGCGCAGGCAGCCAGCACCGCCAGGGGCCCTGGGCGCGGAAAACCGTGAACAACCGGCCCTCAGCGGCGATGGTCGCCTGCTGGCCTCGCTGGTGGAGCGGGGCGGCCGCAGCACCGTGCTGCTGCAGGACCGCCGCAGCGGCCAGGTGCTGCCCCTGCCCCATCTGCGCGACCATCAACCCCACAGCGCCCCATCCCTGAGTTGGACGGGGCGCTATCTGGCGCTGCTGATTCAGCAGGGTCCCCATCGCCAGGCCGTGCTGCAGGACCGCGCCAGCGGCCGCCTGCTGCCGCTGATGCTGCCGGCGGGCCGTGAACCGCAACGGCTCAGCCTGGCGGCCGATGGACGCCGGATCGCGATCGAGCTGCTCGACGACGGGCAGCGCCGGGTCGAGCTGTTCGACCTCAGTGGCCTGCTGGAGCCGGACCTGGCGCCCGGGCTGCGGCAGAGCGGGGGCGGCGAGGTGTTGCCATGAGCATCGCCAGGGGGATGGTGCTACAGCGGCGCCGCGGCGCCGCCCTGCTGCTGGCGGTTCTGAGCCCAACCCTGCTGCTGACGGGCTGCCTCGGCGATCAACTGCGGCCGCTGCCCGGCCTGAACCAACGGCTGTCACAGCTGGGCAACGGCCATGACCCGGCCCTCTCGGGCCGCTGGCTGGCCCTGATCGCCGGGCAGCAGGGGCGGCAGCAGGTGCAGCTGATCGACCTGGAGCGGGGACTGCCGGTGCCGTTGATCGGCCTGAATCGCCCAGACAGCCAGCCCCTGAGCGTGGCGGTCGACCTGTCCGGTGAACGGCTGGTGGTGGTGCGTCAGCGGGAGGACCGCACCGAGCTGGTGCTGCATCGCCGCACGCTGATGGCGACGGAACGGCTGCCGATCGAACCGGCCGGCGTGCCACGTCAGATCAGCCTCAGCGCCGATGGCCGCCTGCTGGCGGTGGAGGTGAGCAGGGGCGGGATCTGGCAGGTGGACCTGCTGGAGCTGCCCTGAGGCTCAGGGTTCAAGCGACGGGCTCCCCTGGCTCAGCCGACGAAACCGGCCCACTTCAGGAAGGTCTGACCGCTGAGGGCCTCCACCAGCAGCACCGCCACAAAACCCACCATGGCGAAGCGGCCGTTGACCCGCTCGGCGTAGGCGCTCCAGCCGAAGGCCGGCACGTCGCCGGTGGTGGCGCTGGTGCTGCGCTCGGCCGGGCTGCCGGCGGGGGCCTGGGACTCGATCGGGGTTTCGCTGGACATCACGGGTTCAGGCGGTGGCGTTGAAGGTATAGCTGGCGGCGGGGATCAGCTTCCAGCCGCCCTGGCCATCGAGCTCAAGCACGTTGGTGTGGAACGCCTTGAGCGTGGGGCGGTGGCCGACGCTGACGAAGGCCATCTCCCGCTGGCTGAGCAGGCCATAGAGGTGTTTCTCGGTGGCCACGTCGAGGGCGCTGGTGGCCTCATCGAGCACCACGAACCGCGGCGAGTTGAGCAGCAGACGGGCAAAGGCCAGACGCTGCTGCTCACCGAGCGAGAGCAGCCGGGGCCAGTCCTGCTTGATCGCGAAATCGGGGTAGCGCTGCACCAGATCACCCAGGCGCACCTCCTCCAGCACGCTGCGCAGGTGTTCATCGCTGAAGCGCTGCGGATCGAGTGGATAGCAGAGCTGCTCGCGCAGGCTGCCGAGGATCATGTAAGGCTTCTGGGGGATGAACAGCAGCTCCGACACCGGCGGGCGCTCCACCTCACCGGCTGCCGGAGCCCAGAGGCCGCTCACCAGGCGCAGCAGTGAGGTCTTGCCGCAGCCACTCGGCCCCACCACCAGAACCCGCTGATCGGGGCCGACCTCGAGGCTGAGGTCGCGGATCAGGCGCCGATCGGTGTGGGGCGGGATCAGATCGACGTGCCGCACCAGCAACGAGGAGGCGGCACCAGGCGCCACCGCCTGCAGCTCGCGGTGCACCTCACAGCGGTTGATCGCCTCCACCTTGCCCTGGAATCCCTCCAGACGGCTGATCGAGGCGGAGAAGGCGGCGAGCTGATCGATGTTGTTGACGATGTAACTGACCGAGAACAGCACCTGGGAGAAGGCGATGCTGGCCTGCCCGAACACACCGAAATCCACCTCCTTGGCAAAGTAGATCGGCGCGATCACCAGCCAGGGCAGAAACCGCGAGAAGTAATCGTAGGAGCGCTGAATCACACTGATCAGCGCTTGCCACACGATCAGGCGGTCGTAGTTGCGAATCGCACCGGTAAGTCGGCGGCTGGCCTCCCGCGATTCCTGCTGCTCACCGCCGTAGAAGGCGATCGACTCGGCATTGTCGCGGATGTGGACAAGGCCATAGCGGAAGTCCGCCTCCAGGCGCAGCTGGTCGTAGTTGAGCTGAACCAGCTTGCGGCTGGCGAACACGATCAGGGCAGTTCCACCCACGGAGTAGATCAACAGCCAGAGCGCCAGCTTGGAGCTGATCGTCCACAGCACCACGATGAAGCTCAGGAAGGTGAGCAAGGCCGCAACGATCTCAACGGTGACGCTGAGGCTTGTGGTGGTGAAGCTGGCGGTGTCCTGTGAGATCCGCTGATCCGGATTATCGATCTCCTCGGCTGTTTCGTCGTTGGGATTGAGAACGTAGTAAGCGCGGTTCGAGAGATAACGACCCAGCAGCCGCCCGCTCAGCCACTCGCGCCAGAGCAGACCCAGTTTGGGGATCAGATAGCTCTGCAGGGCACGGATCGGCAGGGCCAGCACCAGGCAGAAGGCATAGATCGCCACCACCTGCCAGAACTCATCGGCCTTGTAGGCCACGAGGGTGTTGTCAACACTGCGGGCGATGTAGCTGATACCAACATTGATGCCGTTGATCACCAGGATCAACAGCGTGATCACAGCCATCAGCAACCAGGGCAGCCAGCGCCCCTGGCGCAGCTTGCTGCGCAGCGCCCCGAAGCAGCCCAGCCCCAGGGCGAACAGCACCATCACCACCAGCCCGGCCGGGCTCGCCCAGATCGCCGCCACCTGCTCGGGAACGCCAGGGAGGAAGCGCTGCTGGATCTTGGGAATCAGGGCGCCGCTCAGGCTGACCGTCCCGGTGAGCAGCAGCAGGGTGCTGCCCACCACCACGGCGAGCAGCGCGACGATCAGGAGCAGGAACTGCCAACCGCTGGTGTCCTCGATCGGCAGGAAATAGGGCTGGGCGAGGCGCCGCAGCTTGCCGAGCTGACTGCGGAAGGCCTGCAGGGGGTTCATGACGGGACTCCGATGCCGCCATTCTCACCGCCGTGTGCCGCGATCGGGAGTTGGCCGACAGAGCTTGGCGATCGGCCCTGGGCCCCTCAGCCCGGCGGCCAGTCGAGCGGACGGCCACCGATCACGTGCACGTGCAGGTGAAAGACCGCCTGACCGGCTTCCGCGCCGCTGTTGATCACGGTGCGGAAGCCGCTGAGGCCCTCCTGGCGGGCCGCCCGGGCGGCAACCAGAAGCAGGTGGCCCAGCAGCGGTGCATGGCGCTCCTCCGCGTCGGCCAGGTTGACCAGCGGCTCGCGAGGGATCACAAGGATGTGCACCGGCGCCTGGGGCGCCACATCGCGGAAGGCGAGGCAGTGCTCATCGGAGTACACCGGATCACAGGGGATCTCACCGCGCAGGAT
>RFPK01000431.1 GCA_009926195.1 Synechococcaceae bacterium WB4_1_0192
TGACGCTCCAAGGGCAGACCAGCCGGAAGCAGAGGGTCTACAAGCGCCCATAAGGGTGCATCGCCGCCAGCTGCGATACACGCAGTCCATGCCGTGCTGCGGCCAAAGCGTGCAAAGGCCGCGCAGGTGCAGCTTGCGAGGAACAGCAGACCTGTGAGCGATTCGCCCGTGGCGATCAGGCCCAGAAAATCTGGCAATGACAGGGCGAGAGCAGGCAAGTAGGGCTAGCGCCTTGCTGCCAGAGGAGCCGACGCCGGGTGGTGAGCAGTTCATGCCGGCGACTCAACGCTTCCCGGTCGCGGGGAGGACCTGGCGTTGCTTGCGTCATCTTCTGGCCCGGGCGCGGCATGGTCAGGCGACCGCCAGGCTCTCGAGTTGTGCTTCCAGCCGCTGGCGCAGCCGCGTCTGCACCAGCAGGCAGAGATCGTCCACCAGCTGCCCCTCGGCGCGATACAGCAGGCGCACCCCATCGCGCTCGGAGGTGACCAGGCCGGCGCGCTGCAGCTGCCCCAGCTGGCGGCTGATGTGCGACTGGGAAAAGCCGGTGGCCTGGATCAGCGAGGCGACATCCAGCGGTCCCTGGCGCAGCTTGCAGAGCAACTGCAACCGGGTGGGTTCGCCCAGCAACCGGAAGAACTGGCTGATCTCCTCCAGCGCCTGAGGACTGGGAGTGTTCTGGGCCACCGCAACCTCCCTGCGCTGCATGTGCTGTATGACGATAGACGCATTCTGCATCGCCCATGCACTCCGATGAAGCCAGGGCCTTCCCCCCTTTCTGATCCGGCCGGCTTCTGGAATCTCCGCTACGCCGAGCCCGGCTTTGCCTATGGCGAGCAGCCCAATGACTTCCTGCGGGACCAGGTGGCTGCCCTGCCGCCGGGGGAAGCGGTGTGTCTGGCGGAGGGCGAGGGGCGCAACGCCGTGCATCTGGCCCAGCTGGGCCACAGGGTGCTCGCGCAGGATCTGAGCACCGTGGGGTTGGCCAAGGCCGAGGTGCTGGCGCAGAGCTGCGGCGTGACGATTCAGACCTTCTGTGGCGATCTGGCGGCGTTCCACCCGGCCCCGCAGAGCGTGGATCTGGTGGTGGCGATCTGGATGCATCTGCCGCCAACGTTGCGGGCCCAGGTGCTGGCCAGGGCTGTGGCAGCTCTGCGGCCCGGTGGTCACCTGATCCTGGAGGCCTACACCCC
>RFPK01000432.1 GCA_009926195.1 Synechococcaceae bacterium WB4_1_0192
CGCCAGGGCGATCGCATAGAGCGCGAACTGGGCGATGAACACCCCAGCCACGGTGCGCAGCAGGAAGCGTTCGCGATCAAAGCCCTCACCCCTGCTCATGCCGCTGCTCCCACAGGCCAGGCCCTCAGTTGCAGCAGGGCGCTCCTCTGCTGTTGCCGCAGCAGGCCACATCGTCCGCCCCAATGGTGTCGTCCAGGGAGTTGGACGGTTGCCGTGCAGGTCGTGGGTTTTTCCGAGGCCCGCGAGAGCTTCCAGGCGGTGCTCGATCGCGTGGAAGCCGACGCTGATGTCGCTCTGAGTCAGGCCTGCCGTGACCACGACCGCTGAGCAGGACAGCAGGCGGCGAGCCTTTGAGGGGCAGTACGCTTTTGCGTACGGCGATCAACAGTAGGCATGACCAGCGTGACGGCCACGGAGGCCCGCAAGCGGCTCTATGCCCTGATCGATGAGGTGGGGCAGTCCCATGAAGCCGTGCAGATCACCGGCAAGCGCGGCAACGCTGTGCTCCTTTCAGAAGAGGACTGGCGTGCGATCCAGGAGACCCTGCACCTGGTCTCGATCCCCGGCATGCGCGAATCGATCCTGGAGGGCATGGCTGCTGATGTGGCTGAACTGAGCAGCGAACCGGGCTGGTGAGCTGGACGGTTCTGTTCACCAGGCAGGCCCAGAAGGACGCCCGCAAACTGGCCTCTGCTTCCCCTGCCCTCAAGGCCAGGGCTCAGCAGCTGCTGAACCTGCTCGCCCAGAATCCTGACCAACAGCCACCCCCGTACGAAGCCCTGGTGGGCGATCTGCGCGGGGCCTGCTCTCGGCGGATCAACATTCAGCACCGCCTCGTGTATCAGGTGCTTGATCAGGAGCGGATCGTGAAGGTGCTGCGCCTGTGGAGCCACTACGACTGAGCGAGTACGCGGCTCTGGATTCATCCCCTGATCGACGCGCATCCACGCGATGCCGGATCCATCCACTGATCCAGACCTGCCAGCAGGTGCTGCAGCGGGTGATCTGCGGCCAAGGCTGAACGCTCTCCTGTGGGGCCGGTCGCCTCGCCTCGGCAATAGCCCCTGACATCCCTGGGGCCTGGCCCCACCTGTGCCATGGGCCTCACCCTGATCGAGGCAGCCAAATACGAGCACCGGCTTGAGCACCTCGCTGTGCTCAAGACCTTCT
>RFPK01000433.1 GCA_009926195.1 Synechococcaceae bacterium WB4_1_0192
TCAACAACTCGCACAGCGACCACAACCGAACTCTCGCCCAAGGTTGATCCGCTGACCGGCAGCATCACCCTGCCTGACTTCTCGACCCAGACCCTCACCGCCAGCGGTGTTTCCTGGGTTGGTACCAACGGAACCAGCTCCAGCCAGGCTAGGGACCTCGCCACTCTTACCAACAAGGCAACTACGGGTGCCAATACTGGGAAAACCGCAGCCACCGTCAATCGTGGTGGTGTGGCCGTTTCCAACGTCAACATCAGCAGCGCCGCTGGTGGCGGCGGTGTGAACACGATGACCTCGGGTGGTTTCGGTAACACCGTCAACATGCAGACCACCTTCGACATGACCGTCTTCGGTCGCTGATCAGCGAGCGCGGACGTCCATTTCTGAGTGGACATTGCCGGGGTAGCCGTCTCGGCTACCCCTTTTTTCTGTTCCATCTGTTGACTTCATCCCGATCGGCAGCCATGGCCCGCCAAGTTCCTTCTCACCTGTTGCTGGCCCTGGCGGCTGTCGGAGCAAGCCTGTTCAGCGCCCCCGCCTGGGCGGGCTACACCGTCACCAAGGAAGTGCAGGGCACCCTCACGGTCAATGGGCCGAGCGGTAATGCTTCCGCCAACACCGCCAAGGGTTTTGTGTTCTCGGCCACCAACATGACCTTCTCCGGGCCGATCTCCACCGGCAGCAACGTCAACACCTTCGATGCGACGGCCAGCACCGCCGTGGGCACCGAATCGAAGATGTCGCTCTCCGTCAGCACGCCGGATATCACGCCAGCCACCGGTAGCGCCGGGCCCAACACGATCGTTCTGCCCGGCTACTCCAACCAGACCTACACCGCCGGCGGTGTCGGCACCGGCATGAGCTTCAATATCACTCCCGCAGGCGAGATCCAACCGCCGGCCAACATCAACGCCGGCAGTAGCTTCACCACCCGCCGCGCCTCAACCCTCTCGGTGTTCTGAGATGCTCCGCCCCCTGCAGCCCGATCACGCAGGCCGCCGCACCCGGCTGCGCCTTCCAGGGCTGAACTCCTGGCAGCTGGGCCTTCTCTTCCTGCTGATGGGCTCGCCGGGGATCGCCCAGCAGGCCGGCACGATCGGCAGCAGCACGGCCACCACCGTCAGCCGCCAGCTGGTCACCACCGACAGCACCACCACCACCAACAACCT
>RFPK01000434.1 GCA_009926195.1 Synechococcaceae bacterium WB4_1_0192
GCGTACGTCGGCGGGATCTCGACCCGCAAGGTCGATGCCCTGGTGGCGGCTCTGGGCGTGCAGAGCGGCATCTCCAGATCCCAGGTGAGCCGCATCTGCCAGGGGCACAGGCGTGCAGGTGAAAGCCTTCCTGGGCCGGCCGCTCGACCACGCTCGCTTCCCGTACGTCTACCTGGATGCCACCTACCTGCACGGGCGCCTTGGCCGAAACGTGTAGGTGGTGTCGCGGGCGGTGGTGGTGGCGATCGGCATCAACGCCCTCGGCTACCGCGAGGTGCTCGGCATTGCCCTGGGCGACAGTGAGGCCGAGGGCTTCTGGAGGCAGTTCCTCGGTTCACTCAACGAGCGTGGCCTGGACGGCACCCGCCTGGTCATCTCCGACGCGCACCTGGGGTTAACGGCGGCGATCAAGCGGGTGTTCCAAGGCTGCTCCTGGCAGCGCTGTCCCGTGTGAATCAGGTTGATGTGCCCCTCAACCTGATTGTCGTCGGACACAGCGCTGCCGGGTGCACTTCCTGCGCAACCTGCTCTCCCACGTGCCCATAGGCGAAGCCTTCTCCGAAGGAGTAGCCGGCCGGGAGATGGTGGCTGCGGCGATGAAAGCGGTGTTCGTGATCCAGGCCCCCTATCAGGTGCGCGCCCATTGGCAGCGGGTCACCGGGAGTTGCGCAAGCAGTTCCCCACTGCCTCGCCGATCATGGAAGCCGCGCGGGATGACGTGCTGGCCTTCCTGCACTTCCCGCAGGAGCACTGGCGCAAGGTCTGGAGCACCAACCCGCTGGAGCGGCTGAACAAGGAGATCAAACGCCGCACCAATGTCGTCGGCATCTTCCCCAACGACGCCGCCATTACAAGGCTGGTGGGCAGTCAGCTGCTGGAGCAGCAGGAGGAATGGCAGCTGGAGCGCCGCCGCTTCTTCTCCGAGGCCACCATGGCCAAGATCCCTGAGCCCGAAGAGGCGTTCGCGCTCACCAATGGAGATCCAGCTGATCAGACGGCAACAACGGCCAGCTGAACGCAGCAGCCTCTGCCTCGCTCTACACGAACTCCCTCGATCGCTGGGTTGCACATTCAGCGATCAGGGTTCATAGTGGATGAATGGAGCTGAGCAATCAGCCTCCAGGCAGTCACCCCCTGACTGCTCCTGTTCACCCTCCGGA
>RFPK01000435.1 GCA_009926195.1 Synechococcaceae bacterium WB4_1_0192
CCCTGCTGGCCACGGCGCCGGTGATGGCCCTGCCGCTGGCGCGGCTGGAGGGTGATCGCCCCGGTCCGGTGGGTGTGGCGGCGGCGCTGCTCGCCCTGCTCGGTGTCAGCTGCGTGGCGGGCTGAGATCGGGATCGGCCAGGCGCTGTTCGCTGTGCTGCTGGTCCGCCAGCCGCTGTTCGGCCACGGTTCGCCCCCAGGCGACCAGATCCCTCATGGTCAGCGCCAGGGCGGGGGTGCCCCGGACCTCGCCGATCGCCTCCAGTTGCACGGCCGCCCTGGCGAGCTGTTCCACCAGCACCGGAATGAAGGCCGGATCGGCCGCAAGGCCCGGTTGCTGCCCGGCCCAGGCGATCAGGGCCGGGTGATCGGATTGGCCGCCCTGGGTGGCCGCCGCCGCCTGCAGACAGCGCAGGCTGTGGGCCAGCAGGCGCAGGTGGTGGCGCTCCAGTGCCGGCAGCAGGCTGCTCTCCAGCTCGTTGAGATCTGCGGCGCTCAGCATCGGCGCTCAGTTGACCTCGGATGGTTGCAGCCGGAAACCGCAGGCGTGGCCCCCCTCCAGCAACCAGTGCACCCGCTCCACTTGGCAATCGGGGAACGTGGCGCGGATCAGGTGGAGCTCCTGATCGCAGACGCAGGGGAACTGCTCGGCGATCTTCATCACCGAACAGTGGAATTCGCTCATCACCCAGCCTGGGCCATCCGGATCGGGGCGCACATCGGCCACATAGCCCTCGGCGCGGCGCAGCTCCACCAGCCGTTCCAGCCGATCGGCGAGGCTGCCTGCACCGATGCGGCGGCGATAGTCGGCGGCCTTCTCCAGGGCCTGGCGTTCCAGCAGGCCATCCACCATCTCGGCTGGCAGGCTGGCCGCCATCGAGGTGAGCAGCCCGAGGGCGAAGTCGTCGCTGCCATCGGGGAAGTGGCCCCGGCCCGCCTGGGTGAGCCGCCAGTGGTTGCTGGGGCGACCCGGGCCTGCACTCGACGAACTGGCCTCAACCAGGCCCTCCTCCTCGAGCGAACGGAGATGGCGACGCATCACCTGCACCGACACGCCGAGCTCGTCGGCCAGTCGGGCGGCGGTGGTTTCGCCCTGGCGCAGCATCAGCGTCAGAGCCGCTTCGCGCGTGGGGGCCTGGGTGGAGGCG
>RFPK01000436.1 GCA_009926195.1 Synechococcaceae bacterium WB4_1_0192
ATCCACGCCCGGATGCCACCAGAAGCGGCTGTCCTCACTGGCCAGCAGCGCATCGATCAGCACCGCCGGATAGCCCTCCAGGCTGCCTTGCTCCTGGTGCTGGCTCGATTCAGCCCCGCTCATCGGCCGGTTCTGGCGGTCGTAGAGCAGCAGCGGCCCGCGCACCGCCGCCAGGGCATCACCGATCGGCAGCTGCAGACTCGCCAGCCCGAGCAACGCCAGCCCCAGCGCCGCGCCGCCCGCCAGCAGGGCGCTGCCGGCGCGGCCCAGGGCGCGCAGCCGCCGCCCCTCCCGCTGCTCAAACCGCAGCCAGGGGACTTCTCCCTCACCGCCCGGTGGTGCCAGCTCCACCCGGTCGCCATCCACCAGCAGCAGCTCCTGCACCCGCCGGCCGCGCCACCACAGCCCATTGGTCGAGCGCAGGTCGCACAGCAGCCAACGATGCCCGCGACGCTCCAGCCGCGCATGCGTCTTGCTCACAGCCGCCGCGCCCCAGTGAATTTCGGCAGCGGTGTCGCGGCCGATCCGATACACGGCCCCCAGCAGCGGCAGCTGGCGCGTCCGCTCGCCGCCGCCCCCCCAGGACAGCTGCGCTGCCGCCGGCCCTTCAGCGCCTGGGCGCGCCATGCTGCCGCCACCAATCGAGCACCAGGCAGGCCACCGCCAGGTTGATCGCCACATCGGCGATGTTGAAGATCGGGAAGTGGATCGGCACCAGCTCCAGGAAATCCACCACCTGCCCCAGGCGGAAGCGGTCGATGCCGTTGCCGATCGCGCCGCCCAGCAGCAGTCCCAGCCCCAGCATCTGCAGCCGTCGCAGCGGACCGGCCGTCTGGATCCATACCACCAGCCCCACCGCCACCGCGGCGCTCACCAGCCCCAGCAGCAGCGTGTTGCCGGTGAGCATGCTGAAGGCGGCGCCGGTGTTGAACACCAGCTGCTGTTGCAGCAGCCCCGGCAGCAGCGGCTGGGGGCCGCGCCCGGTCAGGTGCTGCAGCGCCCAGAGCTTGCTCAGTTGATCCAGCGCCACCACCACGGCGGCGGTGCGGTAGGTCGGGGTGATGCTCACGATTCCACCAGCAGCAGGCGGCGCAGCGGCAGGGCCAGCACCGCCGCCGTGGTGGTGGCGCTGGATCAACTGAGCAA
>RFPK01000437.1 GCA_009926195.1 Synechococcaceae bacterium WB4_1_0192
GATATCACCGTGACTGGCTCTGCCTCCCTTGCTCAGCTGGCTGCGATCGACGCGGCAACATCCGGTGTGCTTACCTACACCAACATCATCGATAGTGCCGCCAACCTGGCGGCCAACACGGATGGTTATCTGACGGGCAACAAGAACGTCACCGTCACTAACAACCACAGCCTGGCTCAGCTCAAGGCGATCAATGATGCCACCACCGGTACGATCACCCTGGCCAGCAAGGCGATTGCGCTCACTGGCACGGCTGCAGATCTTGCGGCTGCTCTCAACGGCTTCACCGATTACACCGGTGCTGTTGTGTTCACAGGGACGGCGTCGATCGAGCAGCTGACGGCGGTCGACAATGCGACCTCTGGTGATATCACCTACGGTGCTGTCAGGGATACAGCTGCCATCCTGGCGGCCAACGTTGGCGGTTATGTCAAGACTGGTAAAAACGTTGAGCTGACTACGGCTCACGACCTGAATCAGCTCAAGGCGATTAACAATGCCACCAACGGCACAATCACACTCGCCAATGCGGGTGTCCTCCTCGAGGGGTCTGCTGAGGACATCCTTGCGGCGCTTGCTGGTATCGTTGGTTACACCGGTAATGTCACGGTGACTGGAACACCGTCGATTCAGCAGCTTACTGACATCGATGCCCTCACCAGTGGAACCCTCGGTTACACCACCGTTCGTGACACGGCTGCCAACCTGATGGCCAGCACCGGTGGCTACGTCAAGAACGGTGTTGCCGTCACTCTGACGGATGCTCATACGCTTGCCCAGCTCAAGGCAATCAATGCCAGCACTGACGGGGCTATCACCCTTGCGGATAACACCCTTGCGCTGACGGGCTCTGTCACTGACGTTCTGGCAGCACTGGCTGGTTTTGGTGCCAACACCTACAACGGTGTGATCACATTGACCGGTGCCCCGGCGGCCACTCTGGCTCAGCTCAAGACGCTCGACGATGTCAACCAGGCCAATCTTGTCTACACGGCTGCTGGTATCACGGACACGGCCGCCAACATCGGCCTGGATGGTGCGAACCTTGCCGGCGATGCTGCCACTTACATCACCGGCGCGGTGCCCGTGACGATCACGGGTTCCCCCTCGATCGCGAAGCTTACGGCTGTGCGTAATGCCA
>RFPK01000438.1 GCA_009926195.1 Synechococcaceae bacterium WB4_1_0192
AGGCGTCAGCGCTGCCAGGGGATCGGGATCTGACTCGGGCTCTTGCCAGATGGAGTGCGTGCCGTCGAGGTCAGGTACTGCGGTGCAGCCGGCCGGCGGTTGCCATTCGGTCTCGCCATCCCAGAGTGTGCGATTGATGCAGCGGCCTTCGCTGTCGATGATTGCGTAGGGGGTTGCGGTCATGATCACCAGCTCCAGACACGAACGACACCGGCGCCACCGTTACCACCAGCGCCGGAGTTGAAGCCGTTCAGGCTGGCGCCGCCGCCACCACCACCACCGCCTGGGAATGCACCATTGCCGCCAGCGCCTGCAGCAGCTGTGGATGAACCTCCCCCACCACCACCGCCGTCGCCTAGGCCTGTGCCGTTGCCGCCTGAATTCCCGGCTGATCCTGCAGTGCCGCCGCCGCTTGTTGTTATAGTAGCGGCTACGCTATTTTTTTGTTCGCCAAATCCTTGACCACCTACCCCTCCATTCCCGTCCACATTTGAGGCGCTGATACCACCGCCGCCGCTGCCGCCGCCCGGCCCCAGCGCTGCTCTGTTACCAGCGCCGCCAGGGCCTCCTACTGTGGATGCGGATCCGCCTGATGCTGCGTATTGACCAGAGGTGGTGGCGCCGTAATATGAAACGACGCCAGCACTGCCAGTAGTAGCAGAACCACCTGTTCCGCCATATGCTGCCGGTGTAATCAGCAGACTGCCAAATGACGACGAGCCGCCGTTAGTTCCATTGGATCCATTGGTGTCATTGGTAGTTGTAGCAGCATAACCTGTGCCGCCTGCACCCACGGTGACTGTTTCAGTGGCCCCCGCCAACGATGCAGGCATCCACCGCGACACGAACTTGCCGCTGGCGCCGCCACCACCACCGCACCGCACGGTGCCAGCAGCGCCGCGTCGTCCGCTGCCACCACCACCACCACCGCTGACGCACTCGACATATATGAACGTCGCACCAGCCGGCTTGGTCCATGTGCCGCTGCTGGTGAACTCCTGGTAGTCGGCGGCACCGCCGCCGCCGCCAGTAGCCGTCAGCGTGCCGCCGCTCAGCGAGAGGCCGGAGCCAACGCTGATCTCCTCCACCGCGCCGGTGCTCGCTGTTGTGCGGCCCAGCAGGCGCGCAGTGGCCATCGTG
>RFPK01000439.1 GCA_009926195.1 Synechococcaceae bacterium WB4_1_0192
ATCAATCGGAGCGGCGGGATTTGAACCCACGACCCCCACTACCCCAAAGTGGTGCGCTACCAAGCTGCGCTACGCCCCGGCGAGAAAGAAATTATCACAGCGCCTGTCGGCCCTTGGCCCGGATGCGATGCAGCAGCTGGGACGTCAGTTGCTCACGATTGCGGCCCCCGTAGCCGTACAGCCGCAGCTCACGCGCCAGCTCGCGCAGTTCGCGCAGGTTCATGGCCGCCAGCCGCAGTTCAGGCACGCGTCGCCAGGCACCGGCCGTGACCGGCAGCTCGCTGCCTTCACGCCCCTGGCGCGATCCCGCCAACGCGCTGCCGGCCATCCACTCCGGCACCAGCACGAACAGCACCGCCAGCAGTCCATAGAGCTCCACCAGCCCCCGGGGCAGTGGATGCAGCTGACGCTGTGGCTTTGGATCCAACGCGCTGGAGGCTGGGCTGGCGGCATTGTCCCCCACCTGGCCTGGCTGTGGTCGCTGCCGGCTTGGTTTACGCACCAGGGCCTCAGCTGAGGGCGCCTCGCACGGGCGCCGGCGCCTCCCGCCACTGCAGCGGCGGATCCGCTGCCGGAGAGAGCTTCACGCTCCAGAACACCAGCGCGAACACCAGGCCAAGCGTGATCAGCAGGCCGATCACCACGGTGCGGTCGGGCAGGGGCGGGGGTGTGTTCATCCCTGGGCGGTGCGCAGGCAGGAAATCCGCTGGGGCAGTCGCTCCAGGGTGAGTTCATCGCCCAGCAGGATCAGGCGCATGCCGTCGCTGCTGTAGCGCAGCCCCGGTTCGTCGGAAGCCTCACGGAAGAAGGTGGTGCGGTAGCCGCCCTGGATCAGCGAGGCCTGGGCCTCATTCCGTTCGAGCACGACGCTTGCCTGCCCGCGGCACAGGTAGCGATCGTGGCTGCCGTAGTCCTCCCACCAGGGCGACTGAAGCGGTTCAGCCTGGCCGGCAGCCCCCACCGTGAGCAGCGCCAGCAGCAGAACTCCCCGTCTGCAGCGGCTGCTCCTCACAGCGGAATCGGACTGTTGTCGCCCCGCAGGACGCAGTGGCTGATCGACCAGTCGTAATGGCTCCACACCTGTGCCGGGAGTTTGTAGGCCGCCCCTGGGAAGGCATCCAGCAGCACGCCGCTGGG
>RFPK01000440.1 GCA_009926195.1 Synechococcaceae bacterium WB4_1_0192
AGGGCACCAGCAACCAGGCCGCTGCCGCACTACCCGCTGCTACGGCGATGGTGAGCGCAATGCCCCACGCCCAGCCCGCAAAGCCGATCACGGTGCCGCTGGCGAGGCGACGGGTGCGGCAGATCACCAGGGTGTAGCTCTGCACCAGGAGCAGCAGCACCAGGTAGCCGGCCATCAGAGCGCCGCTCCAGCTGGCGTTCCAGCTCAGCAGCGCCGAGGCGTAGAAGCAGGCGTAGATCGTGAGCCAGATCAAGGGGATCAGACCCTCAAAGGTGAGCCAGGCCGGCCGGCGCAGACGGATGAACCACGCGAACTGCTCACGGCTGGGGTTGAGCAGGGCGGCCACGGCCACCATCACCACCAGGATCAGCAGGGCAGCGGTCATCGGCTGGGGTGGTGGGATCTCCAGCCTGGCGAGATCAGTGGCGGGTTGCTGCGTCCGGCCCAGGCCAGAACGATCGTGGTGGTTGTGCCATTGGTTGCCCGGAGGTGTCGCCAAGGGCATGGGGGCAGCAGGCCGGCCCGATCAGGCTGGTTGGCATCACATTCAGCCAAGGCCATGCTCCGCATTCACGGCGACAGAGGCAGCCTGCTGGCGGCCCTTGCTGCTCACTGGGCCGATCAGCAGCTGCAGATCCCGGCGGCGCTCAAGCCGGTGGTGCGGCGGAGCTCCACCAGCAGCTCCAGATCCACCGACAGCCGCTCACGCCCCTCGGGCGACTCCGGGCTCCAGCACTGGTGATCACGGCCGAACTGGAAGACAGAGGTGGGAAAGCATCGGGACATGGCTGGGGGATCCGATCGATGCCTTGAGGATTCCCAACAAGCCGTGAACTCTGTTGAGACCACGATCGCGAGGTGGCACAGGCAGGGTGGCGTGATCGCCATACCTCATGGCGACACCGGATATCGCACAGCCTTCCAGACGTATCGGGATCTGCCCTCAAAGCCAGTTGGGCTCTTCAGCGAAGCGGCATGGCAGATAGCACTGGAGCCAGAGATGAACAGGCTTTTCAGATACCGAACAGGCAAGATTCCGAGTGATCCATGAATGCCATTGCGGTTCCCCCGAGAATCCCGAGATCCAAACCTTCCACGACGAAGAAAACCAAGTCTTTACCGTTGTGAGCTCT
>RFPK01000045.1 GCA_009926195.1 Synechococcaceae bacterium WB4_1_0192
CCGGCCCTGTGCCTGCCGGGCCTGGCGGTGGTGGTGTCGCCGCTGATCGCCCTGATGCAGGACCAGGTGGAAGCGCTGCAGCAGGCGGGCGTGGCCGCCGCCGCCCTGCATTCAGCGCTGGAAGCCGAGGAGGTGAGCGCCCTGTGGCGGCAGCTGCGGCAGGGCGAGCTGAAGCTGCTGTATGTGTCGCCCGAGCGGCTGCTCAGCGGTGATCTGCTCGAGCAGCTGGCCGCCAGCGGAGCGATCAGCCTGTTCGCGATTGATGAGGCCCACTGCGTGTCGCAGTGGGGACACGACTTCCGCCCCGAATACCGCCAGCTCGATCAGCTGATCAGCCGCTTCCCGCAGGTGCCGCGCCTGGCGCTGACCGCCACCGCCGATCCCCGCACCCGCGAGGACATCCGCGAACGGCTCGGCCTGGGAGACGACCCGGTGTTCCTGGCCAGCTTCGATCGCCCCAACATCCGTTACCAGGTGCAGCCGCTCGACAACCTGCGCCGGCAGCTGCTGCCGTTTCTGGAGAGCCATCGCGGTGAGGCGGGCATCGTCTACGCCCGGTCGCGGTCGCGAGTGGATCGGCTCTGCGCCGAGCTGCAGGCAGCCGGATTCGAGGCAATCGCGTATCACGCCGGCCTGGAGGCCGAGCAGCGGCGCCAGGCCCTGCAGCGCTTCCGCCTCGGCAGCGATGTGGTGGTGGTGGCCACGATCGCCTTCGGCATGGGCATCGACAAACCCGATGTGCGCTTCGTAGCGCACGTGGATCTGCCCAAGAGCCTGGAGGCCTACTACCAGGAAACGGGCCGGGCGGGCCGCGATGGCCTGCCGGCGGTGGCCTGGATGGTGCACGGCGGCGGCGATGTGGCGCAGCTGCGCCGCTTCATCGACGACTCCGGCGCCGCCGATGCGCAAAAGCGGATCGAGCACGGCAAGCTCGATGCCCTGATCGGCTACACCGAGGCGCCGGGCTGCCGGCGGCGGTTGCTGCTGCGCCACTTCGGTGAGGACCTGGAGGCCGACTGCGGCAACTGCGACGGCTGCCTCGATCCGCAGCCGCGCAGCGATGCCACCGAGGTGGCCCGCAAGGCGCTCTCGGCGGTGTATCGCACCGGCCAGCGCTTCGGCGGCGGCCACGTGGTGGATGTGCTGCTGGGGGCCAACACCGAGCGGATCCGCTCCCTCGGCCACGACCAGCTGAGCGTGTACGGCATCGGCCGCGAACTGGACCGGGGCCAGTGGCGCGCCGTGCTGCGCCAGCTCACCAGCCTCGGCTACCTGGAGTCACCGGCGGACGCGCGCGGTGGCCTCTGCTTCGGCGCCGAGGAGCTGGTTCGCCCCTTGCTGCGGGGCGAGAGCCGGCTGGAGCTGACCCTGCCACCACCGCAGAAGGAGCAGCGCAGCCGCAGCAGCGGGCTCGGCAGCAGCGGCGGTCGCGCCCGCAGCGCCGGCGCCGACCTGATCGATCCGGACAGCGTCGATGGCGGGCTGCTGGATGCCCTCAAGGGCTGGCGGCGCGAGCAGGCCCGCCAGCAGGGCGTGCCCCCCTATGTGGTGTTCCACGACCGCACGCTGGTGGAACTGGCCGCCCGCCGGCCGGCCAGCCTCGATGCGCTGGGGAGCATCGGCGGCATCGGCGCCGCCAAGCTGGAGCGCTACGGATCGGCGCTGCTGGAGGTGCTGGCGGCGGCGGGCTGAAGCAGATCTGCTGACAGCAGCAACCAGCGCTGGCATCCTGCGGGTCAGGAATCGCGCAGACCCAGGCCATGATCCACGCACTCAAGAGCGTGGCGAGTGCCACCCTCGCCGGCCTGGCCGTCACCATGGCCGCAGGCCAGCTGCCAGGCTCAATCGCCCGGGGCGAAGAGCTGCCGCGCGAGCGCCTGGTGCGATTCGCGTGCCATGGGGTGTCCGATCATCGCCAGCTGACGGCCCTGTTCTTCAACGAACCACCCGCAGAAGTGGTGCTGTTGTATGAGAACGGCCAGGCCGGTGCGGTGCGGCTGTTGCAGCAGCGTTCGGGCAGTGGCGCCCGCTACGGCGATGGCAGTCAGACCTTCTGGGTGAAGGGCGACACCGCCACCTACCAGCGTGGAGGCTCCTATCAGTGCAAGGCGATCCAGGCCCCTTGATGGAGATGAAGATGCGATCCAACAGTGTTGCGGCCGGCACGATCGGCCTGGCTACGTGGGTTGTGCTGCTGCTCCAGGCCTGCACAGGGCACTCCAGCGCGCAGACGCCGCAAGCCGAGCGCACCATCCCGCTTGCAGGCGGTGGCAAGGTCACGGTGGTCCGTGAGATCTCCCAGGGAACGGCAGGCGAGAGGGTCTCGGTGTTTGATCAACGAGGCGAGAAGATGTCCGAGTCGTGGTGCAGCCCTGAGGCAGGCTCCTACGACGAACTGGTACGCCTGTTCAGCCAGCTGCAGAAGGCCGTGGCCGCCGGTGACAGACCAGCCGTTGCCCGCCTGATGAGCTACCCCCTGGCGGTGAACGGCGGCAGCCGCGAGACGATCAACAGCGCCGCCGCATTGCTGAAGAGTTATACGCGGGTGTTCACACCAGCCGTCAGCAGACGGATCACGCAATCCAGCCCCCAGGCCGTGTTCTGCAACTGGCAAGGCGCCACCTTCGCCGATGGCGTGGTCTGGGCGAACGCATTTGGCAATCGCACCAAGAAGATCGGGGTGGTGAATCGGTGACCGGGGCTGAGCCAGACAGCGGAGATGGCTGACAGCTGGAGCAGGCTTCTACGGTGCTGACCTCCCACCAAATCCGATCTCGAGGCATCGGTGGGTGATGGCGCGCGCAGTGCCAACCTGAACCGATCGACAACGGATGGCGTGACCCCCGAGCAACGCAGGCAGTACAGGGCCATCGGTGCCCAGCTGGCCGTCCATGTGCGGCAACAGCAGGGGGGGGCACCCTCGGTGGTCATGCTTCGAGCCCTGACTGCCGATCTAGCAGCAGGCCAGAGCCAGCTGGTGCTGCCGCTGCGGGAGCTCGTGAGCCTGCCTGGCTTTGCCGCTCTACTGGCCAAGGCGGGGAGCGGTGGTGGGGCGGTGGAGAGCCAGGCGCTGTTGTAGACCTTGGCGGAAATCTTCTTGGAGCCGTTGATTGCGGCTTTAGCAGAAGTGCTTGCGGGGTTTCTGGAACCTATTGACAGCACAGATCCGAAATCTCAAGTCGCGGCGTGGGGAACGGGTGAGTTGGCAAGCGCCAGCTCTCTGAATTGCGATGCTTTGGGCGTATGTGAAGCGCATCAAGCCGGCGTGCGCTCAGTGTCATTCAGTCCAAATGGAATGTGCATAGTCTCTGCATCAGACGACAAGACCCTGAGGCTCTGGGATGCGAAGACCGGCAACCCCATCGGGTCGCCGTTGCAAGGACATACAGAGTCAGTGCGCTCAGTAGCCTTCAGTCCTGATGGGCGGAGAATCGTCTCCGGCTCTTGGGACACGACCATTCGCCTTTGGGATGCCAATACGTGCCAGACGATCAACACACCATTTCGAGTTCATTCCAAAGGTGTACTATCTGTAGCCTTCAGCCCGAATGGGGAGCGCCTCATCTCCGGTTCTGCTGATAACACCCTGCGAATTTGGGATGCCTGCACCAGCCTTCCTTCTGAGCTGATCTTCTGAGCTGATCTAGGGAAGAAGCTGGTTTCATCCAGCCGGCAAACCATCACTGGCCGCACGGTCCTCAACACGCACCAACCCGTTACAGAACGCTCTCAACCAGACGATCACTCAGGTCATGACCCTCCTGGCGCAGCGTCTGACGGCGCGCCTCCGCACGTCCGCAGCGGTTGTCGATCAGCGGCCCCGCATCGACAATCACGATCCGCATCAGCGTGCCATCAGGCCTCAGGACTCCGATCGCAGCCATCGCCGGGCCTGGGCCAGCTCATCACCGAGCTCGGCTGGCCCCAGATCGACCACCGGGATCTGCAGCGCACCAGGTGCGCCCTAGCCTCGCCCCAACGCCGACCGCCCCATGACCGCCACGCCGACCGCGCTGCGCACCATCCGCGTGGAGCTCAGCGCCAACCCCTATCCGGTGGTGATCGGCGCCGGCGCGCTCGGGCAGCTGGGGGAGCAGATCCTGGCCCAGGGCATCAAGGCGGGCACCAAGGTGCTGGTGGTGACCAACCCGGTGGTGCAGGAGCACTACGGCACCGTGGCCCTCAACAGCCTGCGGGATGCCGGCTTCGACGCCGACACCCTGGTGCTGGAGGCCGGGGAAGACCAGAAGACCCCCGCCAGCGTCGCCCTGATCCACGACGCTGCCTTTGCCCGTTCATCCAGGTGCCGACGACCTTGTTGGCGCAAGTCGACTCGTCCGTCGGTGGCAAGACCGGCGTCAACCACCCCGGCGGCAAGAACCTGATCGGCGCCTTCCACCAGCCGCGGCTGGTGCTGATCGATCCCACCACCCTGGCCACCCTGCCGGAGCGGGAGTTCCGGGCCGGCATGGCTGAGGTGATCAAGTACGGCGTGATCGGCGATGCACCGCTGTTCGCCGAGCTGGAGCAGGCCGCCGCCGCCGATGGCAGCGGTGGCCTGGCCTGCCAGGCGGCCGTGGGGCCGGCGCTGCTGCAGCGCCTGCTGGAGCGCTCCGCCGCGGCCAAGGCGCGGGTGGTGGCGGCCGATGAACGGGAAGGCGGCCTGCGGGCGATCCTCAACTACGGCCACACCCTCGGCCATGTGGTGGAGGCACTGTGCGGCTACGGCACCTATCTGCACGGCGAGGCCGTGGGCATCGGCATGCTGGCGGCCGGTGAGATCGCCTGCGCCATGGGCCTCTGGAGCCCCGAGGAGCAGCGGCGCCAGCGGGCGCTGGTGCAGGCGGCCGGCCTGCCCCTGACGATGCCGGCCCTCGATCCGGAAGCCGTACTCACCTGCCTGCAGGGCGATAAGAAGGTGACCGATGGCAAGGTGCGCTTCGTGCTGCCCACCGGCATCGGCTCGGTGGTGATCCGCGACGACGTCGACGCCGCCACGATCCGGCAGGTGCTCACGACACTGTCCTGATCCGGCCGCCACAATGCCGGCTTCGCATCCCCTCGATCCGCCATGACCCTGGCCATCACCGGTGCCTCGGGCAAGACCGGCTGGCGCGTTGCCGATGAAGCCCTGCGCCGCGGCCAGAGCGTGCGGGCGATCCTGCGGCCCGGCTCGACCCTGCCGGCCGAGCTGGAGGGTCGCGTTGAGGTGATCCGGCTGGCCCTGGGCGATCAGAAGGCGCTGAGCGCGGCGCTGCAGGGCTGCCAAGCCCTGGTGATCGCCACCGGCGCGCGCCCCTCGGTGGATCTCACCGGACCGCTCAAGGTGGATGCCCTGGCGATCCGCGATCAGATCGCCGCCTGCCGCACGGCCGACGTGAAGCGGGTGGTGCTGGTGAGTTCACTCTGCGCAGGCCGCTGGCTGCATCCGCTCAACCTGTTCGGCCTGATCCTGGTGTGGAAGGGGCTGGGTGAGCAGTGGCTCGCACAGAGCGGCCTCGACTGGACGATCGTGCGGCCCGGCGGCCTCAGCGAGGACGACAGCCGCGCCGAACGCGAGGGCGTCGTGTTCAGCGGCCCCGATCAGCAGGAGAGCAACAGCATTCCGCGCCGCCTGGTGGCCCGCGTCTGCCTCGATGCGCTGGCCGCACCGGCGGCCGTGGGCCGCATCATCGAGATCACCAGCGACAGCGACCAGCCCGCCATGCCGCTGGCCCGCTGGCTGGCCAGCGCCTGAGGCTCAGGCCACGGGCTGGCGGCGCGCACTGCGCAGATACATCGTCAGCCCCGTGAGCGCCAGCACCACCGTGCTCAGACCCACCAGAGCCGGATAGACAGGCTTGAGGTTCACCAGATAGAAATTGCCCGAGTGGATGCGGATCATCCACTTGATCTGCTCCTCCGGAACCCCCAATGCCTCAAGCATGGGGAAGAAGGAGCCGGTGAGGGCGGTGATCAGGATCGGCAGAAGCAGCAGCGGCGTCAGCGCGCGGTGGATCTGGCGGGCCAGGCGCTGCAACGACGGCGAGACCTGCATCGGAACGCAGCGAGATACGTTTCACACTTGCCGCAGGTTGCGGTTGTGGGCGTAATCGTCACCGGCTGCAATGCACCGCAGGCCGCAGGGTCAGCCGATCGGTGGATCCTGCAGGAACAGCGGCAGCGGCGCTGGGGCCTGACCGCCGGCGCCCTCGCCCCGCGCCAGGGCCACCCAGCGGAAATCGCCGAGGGTGATCGGATCCACCAGGCGCAGCAGGGCCTCGCGGCGGCTGAGCAGCTGCGGCAGCTCGGCGCCGCTGCCCTGCTGCAGCCCATGCAGCCGCTGGGCCAGGCCCAGGGCCAGCAGCGCCTCCCCCTGGCGGCGCTGACCGAGCAGGGTCCAGCCGGCGGCCTCGGCGGCGCTCTGCAGGCTCTCGAGGCAGAGGTGGGCCGTGAGGTCCCAGTGGCCGGGCTCCAGCAGCGGATCATCCGTGGCCCGCTGCTGGCGATAGGCCATCAGGGTGCCGTTGCGGCGTTGGGGGGCGTAGTAGCGCCAGGCCTCATGGGCGTAATCGATCACCAGCAACTGGCCGGCTGCAAGGCCAGCGGCGGCCTCCGCCAGCCAGGGGGCCAGGGCGGGGTGCAGCTCCGTGGTGAACCCCGGGGTGCGCTGCGGGCCCGGCTGCAGCAACCCCAGGGGTTCGAGCGGCGCCAGCGCCGGCGGCGGCAGCGGTGCGCCGGGCTCCAGCCGCAGCGAGGGCCGGGCCTCCGCCCCCTCGTGCAGGGCCACCTGCTGCTGGCGCCAGAGGGCCCCATCCCAGACGATCCGCTCCACCGCCAGGGCATCGAGCACCTCATGGGCCAGCATCACGCCGCGCACGGGCTGGGCTTGCAGCTCCGCGAAGCTCAGCCAGCGGCAGGGCAGCGGGCAGGCCTCCAGCAACCGGCGCTGACGTGCGGCCATGCCGGCGTTGGGTTCCACCAGCAGCAGCGTGGTGCGGGCCGCCAGCTCCGGCCAGCGCTCGGCCAGGGCCGTGGCCAGCTGCAGGGCGAGGCTGCCTTCACCGGGGCCGGTTTCCACCAGGGCCAGCGGCGCATCCGGCGGTTGCTGGGCCAACCACTGGGCGAGCTGCGGCGCCAGCAGGGCAGCGAAATCCGGGCCGAGCGAGGGGGAGGTGGCGAAATCACCGGCCGGGCCCACCTGCAGCCGGCCGGCGCCATAGGCCCCGTGCTGCGGATCGTGCAGGGCCCAGTCCATGTAGGTGCGGAAGGGCACGGCGCCGCCAGCGGCACGCAGACGATCCACCAGCCAGGCGGGAACGGCGGACTCAGGGCTGGCGGTGAGGCTCACGGGCGCGGGATCGACTCAGAGAGAATGCTCGCCACTGAAGCAGCCCCGCAGCGCCATGACGCCACTCCGCCGAGCGATGGCCTGGATCGGGGCCACGGCCGCCAGCCTGCTGCTGGTGCTCGGCCTGGCGGCCGCACCGGCCCTGGCCTACGACAACCCGGACCTGCTGCCCGATCACCCCACACCGGTGATCGACCTGGCGAAGATCCTCACCGACCCCCAGCGCGCCGCCCTGGAGGCGGAGCTGGAGGACTTCGAGAAGGTGAGCGGCTGGAAGCTGCGGGTGCTCACCCAGTACGACCGCACCCCCGGCCTGGCGGTGAAGGACTTCTGGGGGCTCGATGAGCGCTCGCTGCTGCTGATCGCCGATGAGCGCGGCGGCAACCTGCTGAACTTCAACGTCGGCGATGCCCTGTTCGCCCTGATGCCGCGCACCTACTGGGTGGAGCTGCAGACCCGATTCGGCAACCAGTACTACGTGCGCGACAACGGCCAGGACGCCGCCATCCTCGATTCGCTGCACACGGTGAAGGGCTGCCTGGAGATCGGCGGCTGCCAGGTGGTGCCGGGCCTGCCCCAGGAACAGTGGGTGCTGACCCTGGCCACCTCGATCCTGGGTGGCCTGATCGTGGGCTTCGCGGCCTACCCCCGCAAGCCGGAGCACAGCGTGGAGTGGGCCTGGGTGCTGCTGCTCTCACCGCTGTGGGTGATCCTGTTCGGCGTGTTCGGCATCGCGCCGGTGGTGACGCGCACCAACGATCTACTGCCGCTGCTGCGCAACGGCCTCGGCTTCGCGGGGGCAATCGCTGCCGCTTACCTGATCGCCCAGGCCACGGTGGGCAAGGCCCGGCTCAAGGACAGCGAGGGCTGAGCCGGGTAAGACCGGCAGCAGGGCTCAGCTGCCGGCGCGGGCGCGGGGGCCGAGGGCCTCAAGGGCCTCCAGGCGGCAGCGCAGCGACTGCGCGGGTTCACAGGCAGGCGTGCGGGCCACCTCCTGAACCGAGGCGGCAGCGGCCCGCAGCTCCGCCAGGTTGCGTTCGTAGAAGCTGCGCAGCACCGCGAAGCGCTGCACCGGCTGGCCGTAGTAGCTGCTGCCGGCCAGCGTGGGGAACGAGGCCCACTCCGGTGCCAGGCGGGCGGCAAGATCCGGGCTGAACACACCGCGATCAGCGAGGGCCAGGGCGCCGCGGCGCTCGATCAGGAACAGGGCCGCCTGATCCTGCATGGGAGGCGCGAAGCCCTGCAGCTGCAGGGCGCGGCTGGCGCGCACCCAGGTGAAGGGCATGAACTGGTAGGCGCCTGCTGCAGCGCTGGCGTAACCGCCGGAGTAATGGACACGATCGGGATGGCGCTCCAGGCTGGCCATCAGACCACCGCCGAACATGATCCGGTAGCCGATGTCCTCGCCGCGGGCCCAGGTGCCCTCCGAGAAGCGGATCGTGTTCAGCAGGGCGCGGCGCTCGGGAGTGATCGCGTAGGGGCCGGCCGCTTGGCCGGAAGCCGGCGCGGGCATGACGCCACCGTCGAGCATCGCCACGCTGAGGCGACGGGAGTGGGGAGCGGTATCGAGGCGCTCAGCGGAAGCCGTCGGGGCCTGGGTGGCAGAGGCCAGCAGAGGGACTGCCTCGGCGGCCCTGGCACCAGCGGTGGCAGCCAGGAGCAGCAGCGGAGGAGCCGCCAGCGACAGAGCAGCGTGGCCGGCACGGGCAGAGGTCAGGGAGCGACGGATGGAGACCAGCAAACCGAACGGGACAAACGACAGAGCGAGCCGGTGCGAGCGACCGGGAAGGCCTGGAAGAGATCAGCCGTGAAGGAGCGCAGAAGCGCAATCCATCCAGCGGATAATCAACCAGAACCAGTTACGGAAAAAGGAAAAAGGACAACCGGAACAGCAAACCCCCTGGAAGAAGGACGGTTTTAGAGAGAGAATGCGGCCTTGGTTGGCGGTATTGTGTCAAAGAACTATGCGAAGGAAATAAGTTCAGTGACAGTCGCACAACCGTCCACCGCTAGCAAAACCCCGAAACACGGTTCCTGACAGCGAAGTGCGCACATTCCTGTGCTCATCAACACAACATTGCCTGACCCGCTTCAATCGGCATGCACCGCCAGCCTCTCCAGGGCCACGCGCTGCAGCAGCCGCGCCGCCTGCTCCGGACCATCGGCCGCGATCGGCGTGCCGGTGGGAGCCAGCAGCGGCTGATCCAACAGCCAGTCCCCCGCCTCCAGCTGCTCACGCTCGAGCAGGCGATGCCAGCCGCGCCGCTGCAGCTCCGCCTCCAGCAGCGGCGCCTCCGCAAAGCCCTGGCGCCGCACCAGATGGATGCCCGTGCCCTCGCTGAGGGCCTCACAGAAGGTGCTGTAACCCGGCTTGGTGATCACCCGGCCGCAGAGCGGCGCCCTGATCCGCTGCCCGCTGGCCCTGCCGATAGCACTCCAGGGCGCGCTCAGCCTCAGCGATGAAGGCCCCGCCCATCGGCCTGTAGATGGCATCCCAGCCGAAATTGCCCATCCAGACCAACGGTGCCGCCAGCCGCTGCGCCAGCTGCGCCGCGGCCGGCGGCACATCGCCGAGCAACAGCACCGGTTGCCCCTGGCGGCGGATCCAGTCGACCTCGCGCTGCAGCTGCGCCGGTAGCTCCCGCTCCAGCTGAGCAAGAGCCGCCAGGGTGGCAGGGCCATCGGCGCCGAGGGCATCGGCCTGGATCACGCCCACATCCCAGCGACAGGGGCGCTGCTCGAATGGCACCGCCCCGAAGGCCAGCTCCAGGAACGAGGGCGGCAGCGCCGTGGACAGCACCAGCCGCCAGGAGGGCTCCAGACCGTGCAGGGCGGTGAGCACGGCCGCCACCCGCGAGCCATGGCCGTAGCCGTGGCTGCTGACGCAGGCGACGATCAGCATGGCTGCGGCTCCGGCACGCGCAGCAGGGTCTGGCGGTAGAGCAGCTCACCGCCGGTGCTGTACCAGCGGTGGCTGAGCTCCTGCACCACGCCATCGCGCAACTCCACCCAGCTGAAGTGGCGCAGGGCGCGTCCCTGGGGATCCTGGCCATGCCGGGGCACACAGGCGGCGTTGAGATAGGCCGTGCCGGCGCGGTCCACGCAGACGCTGCGCCGCTCCCCCTGGCTGCGCCTGAGCTGGTGATGCATGTGGCCGAACACCACCAGCGGCAGCGGGCGCTGCCGGCGAATGCGATCGATCGCCAGGGCCAGATCCTGATCACCCCAGTCGCAGGCCGGGTGCTTCCAGTCGCGTCCGCAGGGGTCCGCCAGATCGCTGCCCAGGCCGCTGGGTCCGCAATGGGCCAGCAGGATCAGCGGCAGAGCCGGATCGGCCGCCAGGCCAGCCGCCGTGATGCGTTCCACCGACTGCTCCAGCGTCACAGGCCCGAACACGGCCTGGGCGCCTCGGTTGAGATGAAATCCTCCACCGGCACTGGCCGGACGGGCACCCACCACCGCC
>RFPK01000441.1 GCA_009926195.1 Synechococcaceae bacterium WB4_1_0192
AGCACGAACCGGCGGAAGTCGTAGACCGCGTAGATCCGCTGCAGCCTGCTGCGAACCGGTGAGCTGACGCGCGCAATCGCGACGATCTTGTCGATGATCTCGTCGCCGGTGGTGCCCTCGGACAGGCCCAGCTGGTATTCCGCCCAGCGATAGGAGCCACCTTCAGATTCGTCGATCAGGCCGTCGATGCCGATCCAGCCGAGGGCAATGCGGACCGATTCAGGCGTGCCACGGATGCGCTGCCACAGCACGCCCTCGGCAATGGCCAGGCGTTGGTCGTTGCCCAGATAGGGCAGGATCTCGCCCAGGCCGTATTCGTAGATCAGCCACGGCACCACCGAGTCGGGGATGTTGGTGCGCTTGGCGGTGCGGATCAGCGGGACCGGCGGGCCGGTGCGCTGCAGGCTTGAGGCCACCCGGCTGAAGTCGCGCTCCAGCTGCGTGGCGTTTGGTGGCAGGAGGTCGTGCCGGCTGGGGCCGGTGACAGAACTCGACTCGAAGACTTCGGGCGTGAAGACGCCGCTCTCGAAAACGATCATCTGTCACGCCCGGCCATTGTGAGCGTGATCGCGCCCAGGGCCGGAGCTTGACTGGGGCCGCACACTACATCAGCTGCTGGGGCAGTCAAGATCACTCGCTGCACGCCGGCCGGATGCAACTGCGCGATCAGCCACGAGCGTGTCACGTCCCAGCCGAGACCGGATGCCGCGGCGAAGGCGCTCGTCAGGCTGGCCTGCAGACCGTTGAACACCTCGATCGGCGTGTCGGGGTAGAGGTAGATCTGCGCGGTGACAGGCACCGTGTTGATGGTGGCCCCGGCCACGGTGACCACATCGGTGATCACGCGCACGCTGTCGCTCTGCAGCACGTCATCCACGGCCGCCAGAAGGGCAGGGCTGGCCGCGCCATTGCCCTGGGTGGAGAGGATGTTGATCAGCACTTCCCCCGGAGCCGGGCTGGAGACCGCTGCATCCTTCACCAGCTCGCTCGCGCTCAGCGCCTGGTAGCGATACCAGGCGGAGCCGCCAGCAGTGGAGCTGCCCATGATGCGCTCGATCACGCGCACGCGCAGCGCATCATCCGCTTCGTCGGTCAGCCGGGTAACGCCATAGAACGCGGCGAGGTTGTCGAG